>CALLYL010000873.1 GCA_937859535.1 uncultured Myxococcales bacterium | reverse complement strand
GCTCGCGTGCTCCATGATGAAGCGAAAGCGAGCGCTCGGGTCTTTGCCCATCAACTCCCCGAGCACCCGGTCGGTCTGCTCGCGATTCTCAATCTGCACGCGCAGAGCAACCCGTTTCTTCGGATCGAGTGTCGTCGCCCACAACTGCTGCGGCATCATCTCGCCAAGACCCTTAAAGCGCTGAATGTCGATCTTGGCGTTCGGCTTCTGCTTCGCGATCAGCTCATCCTTCTGCTGATCGTCGAGCACCCAGTACGTCTCTTTGCCAACATCGACGCGATACAGCGGCGGCTGCGCAATGAAGACGTGACCGTTTTCGATCAGCTTTGGCAAATAGCGATAGATGAACGTAAGCAGCAGCGTCGAGATGTGATGTCCGTCGCTGTCAGCATCCATCAGCAGGAAAATCCGCCCGTAGCGCAGCTTACCCTCGTCGTACTTATCGCCCATCCCACAGCCGAGCGCCGCGATGATGTCCTGAAGCTCACGATTCGACAGCAGCTTGCTCATCGACGCTTGCTCGGCGTTGAGCACTTTTCCACGCAACGGCAGGATCGCTTGATTCTTGCGGTTTCGACCTTGCTTCGCCGAACCACCTGCCGAGTCACCTTCGACGATAAACAGCTCAGCCTGGCGCGGATCGGTCGCCGTACAGTCGGCGAGCTTTCCAGGCAGATTCAGCCGCAGACCGACCACGGACTTGCGTGGCACCGCCTGGCTGGCCGCCTTCATCGCCTCGCGAGCCCGCGCCGCCGCGACGATCCGCTGCACAATCGCTTCCGCCGTGGTCTGGTTGTTGTTCAGCCAGCCCTCAACAAAAGTCCGGATTGCACCGTCTAGCTCTGCCGTCACTTCGGTGTTGTTCAGCCGCTCTTTGGTCTGCCCTTGAAACTGCGGCTCGTGGAGGTAACACGACAGAATCGCGACCAATCCTTCGCGAATGTCCTCGGCGGTAAGCTGGATGCCCTTCGGCAAAAGACCGTGCGTATCAATGAAGTTACGGACGCCTTTGTTGATGCCCGACTTGAGCCCGTTTTCATGCGTTCCGCCCGACGGCGTCGGAATACCGTTCACGAAGCTCTTGATCGCTTCGTCCGTCCCCTCAGTCCACACAAACGACAGCTCGAAGCGAATTCCTCCATCGCCACCATCGCGAAACAGATACACCGCCGGACACAGCGACGGCTTGCCACGATCTCCGACCCATTTTTGCAAGAAATCGGCGATGCCGCCCTGATGCGAAAGCTCGTGCGTTTCTCCACTTTCTTCATCGGTGAAGTGGATGCGCAGCCCCTTGTGAAGGTAGCTCTTGGCCTCCAACCGCTCACGCACCAAGCCGAGGTCAAAGGCCGCCTTCTCACCAAAAATCTCGGGGTCTGGACGAAAAAACACCTTGCTGCCCGAACCACGAGCCGAGCCGACGCTCCGCAGCGGGGTCACGGCGACGCCACGCTGATACCCCTGCTCGACCTCTTTGCCTTCGCGACGGATGCGGACCCACAGCTCGGCAGACAGCGCATTCACCACCGAGGCACCGACGCCGTGAAGGCCACCCGAGTGCGTATAGCTGCCTTGCTGGAACTTCCCGCCCGAGTGCAGCGTCGTCAAAATGACTTCGAGCGCACTCTTACCGTACTTGGGCAAAATGCCGGTCGGAATGCCACGACCATCGTCTTCGACGGTGACCGAGCGACGATCGCGATGCAGGATGACCTTGATGCTCTTGGCGTGACCGTTGATGACTTCATCGATCGCGTTGTCGAGGATCTCCCACAGCAAGTGGTGGTAGCCACGACTGTCAATGCCGCCGATATACATACCGGGGCGCTTGCGGACGGGCTCAAGTCCTTCGAGGACGACGATGTCTTCTTCGGAATAGCGAGGGTTCTGTGGATTCATGGTGCCAGCGACAGAAAAGCGCGCTCACGGTAGCACGCCTTGTTGCGCCGTCAAAAATGCCGAGGCACCAGGCAAAACGTGGGCTTACTTGCCCATACGGAACAGGGCGGGATCAAGCTTTTCATCGAGCGAAGCTTCGAGGACGTCGATCGACACCTTGTAGTTGAGCGCGGTGTTGTCGATGTCAATGTGGGTCGGCAGCGACTGGCCCTGCACCTCTTTGAACTGCTGGGCACGAATCGTCCGCTCGTTTTCGACGATGCGCAGCTCACCGACCTTGAGATCCACGTACTTCTTGTGCGACGGGTGGATTGGCTCAAGGTCAAACATCGCAGACAGATCGGCACCGATCGAGAGCAGCACCTTCTGCTGCAAGCTGCTGTCGGCACCGGCCATGCTCTGCACGACTTTGACATCGCCACCGACCTTGATCAAGTCGAACAGCGTGATGTCGCCAGGCCCTTTGGCTTGCAGCCGGAAACGATCGGGACGCTCGACGGCAACAACGCCTCGGACGCTAACCTGCTCGCGGCCATCGCCCTTCGCGGCGTCGATGGAGACGCGGTGGACGGCCCGCATCGTGCCCCAGCGAATGTCCTGCACCGGTTGCACCGATGGACCTCTGATGATGATCGGCTTGTTGGCGTTGTCACAGCCGCTTTGGCCGAGCAGCAGCGCGCAGGCACCTGCCAGTAGAGCGCCCGCCAGCGTACTCTGCCACCCGCCGCGACGCTTGCCACCAGCACTCTGCGCACGGTCTGCGTGCGAAACCGATTCGTACATGCTCACAGGGCCTCCGTCATTCCGTGGGGCATCTCGCCCGCCTCTGGGACCACCCGCCACAGCGGCGAGCTAAGAACCAAGCGAATCACGCGCAGCGTGTCCTCCCAGTTACGGAAGTGACTGCGGTGCCCGCCATGATAAATGGTTGCGATCGGAACCTCGACGAGCGGCACCTCAAGCTTGGCCGCCCACAGCAAGACTTCCGTCTCGGTGTCAAAGCGTCGTGTCTTCAGCGGCAGCGAAAACAGCCGTCGCGGATAGATGCGAAAACCCGACTGTGTGTCGTGGTGCAGCCGCTTCGCAAACAGCGAGATCCAGTACGTCGAGATCCGATTGCCGATGCGACTGCGACGAGGCATCACCTGCGGGTCAAAGCTGCGCACGCCGATGATCAGGCTGTCCGGATGTTGGCGGTGGGCTTCGAGCATGTTGGCAAGCTCAGCGGCAGCATGCTGTCCATCGGCATCCATCGTAATCAAGGCCGAGGTGCCACAGCGCTTGGCATAGGCAAAGCCGGTCTGGATCGCTGCGCCTTTGCCCAAGTTCTGCGGATGACGCAGCACGATCGCACCGGCCTCAGCCGCTCGCTCGCTCGTGTCATCGCTGCTGCCATCGTCGACCACTACCACCGGGAGCCCAAGCGCCCGGACCTGCGCAACCACCTCGCCGACCGTGGGGCCAGCGTTGTACGCAGGGACAAGGACCAGAGGGCTCTCCAACCGGGACACATCGCTCATTTCGAGAAGTTCCAGCATATCACGCCGCCATAAGCGAAAACAGCAGCCGTCCAGAGACGACCTGCCGAGGAGCTATGCTGCGATCGCACGAGATTGCGTACGCATCGCCAACAAACGACACCAACGACCCCATGGACTGCTGCTTTTTCACGCAGAGACGCAGGGTTTCACCGATTTCAACAAAATTTGGGAACCTGAGGTCGGATGCGCCCACTAAATAGCCACGATGCACCGCTGCTGACGAATCACCGGCTTCGGACAGCCCCGCCGACAGCATGTTGAACGCCGCAGCCGCCTGACATAACGCCTCGATTAGCAACGTCTGCGGAAAGCCTCGGAACGGCGAAAGCTGAAGGCCAGCCGGCCACAGCGAATCGTCGATTGATAGTAGCTTCTCCGCGACGAGGCAACCGCTCACCAGATCGTGTTCCACGATGCGATCGATGAGCCGGAACGGAGGCGCGTGTGGAAGGCTCGGCACGGTAGGCATAGGTGCGAAAGTGGTCCGATTTGTGAGACTCTTTGAAGGAGTTCATATCATGAAGCGCTCCCTGTCTCGTCGTGGTATCGCAAGCAAAGTCGTCGCTTGGGCCTGCCTTGGCATCGGCCTGCTCAGCACCGGCTGTAGCGGTCGCAATGTCCGGCCGAGCGGACTGCCAAACCAGTCCGTGCAGTCGATCGAAATGGAGGATCTTCACATCACCGTCGGCAAAGGTGCCAAGGGTGGCGAGGAAGACTTCGTCGCTTACGACGCCCCCACCCTGTTTCGCGAGGCTGATGCGCTGTTCGATGGCGACAAGTTCGCCGACGCTGCGCAGAGCTATGAAAAGCTGGTCGTCGAGTTTGCGGACAGTCCGTGGGCCCCACCGGCACTGTTCAACGCCGCGCTCAGCTACGAGGCCCTGGGACGGTTCACCGATGCCACCGATCGCTATAAACGACTGCTGGCGATGTTTCCGACGAGCAAGCACGCCAAAGATGCAGCGCTCCGCCAAGCCGCGTGCTTGGCCGAGGAATCGCGCTGGGTACAGTCCGCCGAGGCGCTGGCACTCGTCGAAAAACGCGATGACCTGAACCTGAACGAACGGCTCGAGACGATGACGCGGCACGGACTTGCACTGTTTGAAATGCAGGATCTCAGCGGTGCCGATGCGAAGTTCCAGCAAACGCTGTCTGTCTACGAAGCTCGCAAAGAAGGCGACCAGCTCCAGAACAATTTCTTCCTGGCGATGTCGCACTTTTACCTGGCCCATATCGCGCACAAGCGCTTTCGCGACCTGCCGCTCCGACTGCCTCAGAAGCAACTCGCGCTCGACCTCGACGGCAAGGCCAAGACATTCTTGCTGGCGAACACCAAGTATGTCGAAACGATCAAGCTCAAAAATCCAACCTGGGCGACGGCGGCTGGCTATCATGTCGGGACGCTCTATCGGGAGCTGTACGACTCGATGATCAGCGCACCGGTACCGACGGATGTGAACCGAGGTGATAGCCGGGTGATCTACGAGCTGCTGTTACGAGAACAGCTTCGGCACCTGCTCACCAAAGCCAAAGATGTCCTCGAGTCGAACGTCAAGATGGCCGAGCGAATCGGGGTCAAGAACGGTTGGGTTGAGCGCTCGACGGAACAGCTTGGCGAGCTTGAGAAACTGATCAGTGGACTGGATAACCCGACGCCAGCGGCACCATCCGCACCGACGCAGACCCCAAGCCGTCCGGCACCTCACGATGGCAAGAGCCGCGCTACGCTCTAGCCGGTGGACGACCGACTAGCCACGTGAACCCGAGTCCCGCCACAACACCGCCAAGGTGAGCAGCCCAGTCCACAGAAGACACCAGTCCACCACCGAGTAGCAGTCCCCCCAGCCCAACTGGCACGAGTTTCTTGGGCCACGATGTACTCCAGAAAACCAGTGGCACAAGCAGCGCCAGCAAGACCCCTGAGCCGCCGCAGCTTACGATCGCTCGACTCGGTGCCAGCAGTAGCGTCACGCACCCCGCACCCACTATCCCAAGCCCCAATGCCAGGAGCAGTCGCGCACCCAACGGCCACAGCCGTGCGACCACCAGCAGCACGAACAAATTGCTGAGCAAGTGCAGCAAGTCAACGTGAACAAGCCAGCACGTGGCAATCCGGAGCAGTTCACCGAACGATGAAAGCGGTCCCCGTAGCGCCCCGAGTCGCAGCAGCGTTGACGGACTCAGTACAAAAAACGGAGGACGAGCCTGATCCGTCGCTGCACCAACGGCAAACCAAAGAATCCAGAACGCCGCAATGAGTCCCCAGGTGATCTGGTCGAGCCGCAAACGACGATCGCGAAACATCGGGATCCGTCCTACTTGCGGTCCGGTCGAAGGATCACTTCCTCAACGCGGCGCTCGCTGGCGATGGCGATCTCAAAAGCCACCGTGCCGATCTGAACCACCTCGCCAGGACGGGGAATGCGCTTGAGCCGCTCGAGCAACAGTCCACCGAGTGACTCGTAGTCATCCGACTCGGGCAGATCCAGCTTCAGCTCTCGATTGAGCTGCTCCACCGCGATGCGTGCCTGCACTCGATATGAGCCATCTCGTTGTCGACTGAGCGCCGGAGGCTCCTCGTCGTACTCATCCTCGATCTCGCCAACCACCTGCTCGAGCAAATCCTCGACCGTCACCAGTCCGACTGCACCGCCGTACTCATCAACGATGATCGCCATGCCTTGATGCGCACGCTCGAGCCGCACCAGCAGATCCAGTGCCGGGCACGACTCCGGGGCATACAGCGGCTCCCGCATCAGTTCTTTGGCCGTTCCGTCGCTTCGTCCACTCTTTAAGACATCGAAGGCGTGGACCACTCCGACGATCTGATCAATGCGTTCGCGATAAATCGGGATACGGCTGTACTTCTTGTCGGCAATCTCCCGTGCCAGGTCTGCAATCGAAGCCGTTTCCGCCTGCGCGACGACATCAGAAAGCGGCTTCATGACGTCGTCGACCCGCATCGTCGGGAAATCAAAAATTCGGGCGATCATCGAGCGCTCGCCTTCAGTGACATCCGACTGCGAGACGCTGCTGCTATCAGCGGGAGGACTCGGTGCACTGACCAAGCTCTCGATTTCCTCGCGGGTCACCAGCTTGTGATGGACATCAATGCCCAGCCTCGCCGTCGCCATCTTTGAGACCCGCTCGAGCAGATAGACCCCGGGGGCCATGACTTTCATCAAAACGGACAGCAGCAGAGCCTGCATCGGAGCCAACCGGTTCGCGTGCTGGCGAACGATCGCCTTGGGAACAATCTCGCCCAGCACGACGACCGTTGGAGTAAGACCCAGCAGCAGCAGCAGCTCGACATGACGGGGATGATGATCGTGCAGCCACAGCGTCCACACGACCGTCTGGATGACAACGGCAAGCTGCGTTCCCAGAAGCGTGGCCGACAGCAGCCGATGCGGAGCGATCAGGAAGTCTTCGACGAGCTTGGCCCCACGATGACCCGTTGCTGCCAGATCACGGATGTGCGCACGGTCCGCGCTGACGATGGCAATCTCCGCACTGGAAAAGAACGCCTCGATGAGCAGACAGACGCAGCTCAGCAGTAGCGGCATCAGCATCAGGGCTCGCCCTTTCCTGTGGAAGTAGGACCGCACTCAGTCGACGGCTGCAGCGTGGGTGTGCGCGTCAAATCGGCGAACAGCGGACGCAGCAAGTCCTCCATCGTCACCAGACCCGCAAGTCGTCCGTATTCGTCGACCACCATCGCCATGTGGGTTTTTCGACGCTGAAATTCGCGCAGCAGCCGCTCACACTTGGCCCGTTTGGGCACGAACAGCGGCGGATGGAGCAGATCCGCAAGTGGTCGACCTTCCAGATCGCCGTAGTTATACCCGACCAGATCTTTGGCCAGCAAGATACCGACGACGTTGTCACGGCGACCTCGAAAGACCGGCACTCGCGAATAGCGCTGCTTGGACACCGTTTCGACGATTCGAGCCAGTGGCATGGCGATCGGCACAGCGAACACCGAGCGCTCTGGAGTCATCAGATTTCCGACGGTAAGATCGCCAAAATCGAGCACATTGTGGATCAGCTTCCGCTCGGCTCCGCGAATTTCCCCTTCTGCCTGACCCAGATCAACCAAGGTGCGAATCTCGCGCTCGGACAAGACCGGTGCGGCCTCGGTATGACGACCCTTGGGACCGACAATCACAAGCAGCAGCAAATCGGACACCGAGCTGAGTAGCACCCGAGGCACCCACAGAATCCAAGTCAGGATCTTCAGCAGCCACGAGACCAGCAGCGCCCAGCGCTCGGCGAGCTTGATGCCAACGGTCTTGGGAATCAGTTCACCGAACATGACCAACAGCGGCACCGTCACCAGCGTCGCGCAGATCGCCACCAAGACATCAAATGACGTTGGTTTTAGACCAAACATCAAACGAGGAAAGAGCTGAAACAGCCGCGTCACGGACTCGGTCATGACCTCCGAAAGCAGGATGTTGGTCAGCTCGTTGCCAATGATGATGGTGGTAATGAGCCGTCTCGGATCGGACAGCAGCCACAACACCCGCGCACTCGCTGCATCAGTAGCAGCATTTTGACGCAGCACTTCTCGACGAGTCCGAGATAGCGACAAGAGCGCCGTCTCAGTGCCCGAAAAAAAGCCGGCCGACAGAAACAGCGGCACGAGCAGCAGCATGTGTGACAGCAGAGACATCACTCCTTGCCACAGCCCGCTGGACGCTAGCGTTTCTCCGCTCATGAGGAGACGCAGTCTATATCAGACCGCATCGCACTGCATCACGTCGTCGTCGACAATTCGCATTTCACGGCAGAAGCGACGGTCGCCCAACTCGGCTACTTGGGCGCGTCTTGCAGTCGTCGATCGAGCGCTTTGAGTTCTTGTTCGGCCTTTAGCTTGCGGTCCTTGTCAAACTGCTCGGCACACTCCCGATTGCCCGCAGGCCGCATCACCAGACCGTCTTCCAGGAGCTTCTGCCGCCTAACACGTTCTGCCTGCCGCCACTTCTGCGCGGCCTTCTCATCGCTCGGTGGAGTCGGTCCCAGCGCAAAGCCCACATGAGACAGCCCTTTCACCTTCGCTTCGACGGCATCGAGCATGACTTGATCAATTGATGAATAGCCGCGCTCTGCGAGCTTGACCACGAAGTGCGGTCCTCGCTGCATCGTGTAATGCCAGACATCCCCGCGCACATACGGCAACAGGTTCGACTTAATCGTGCGGATCACGCTGGTCTGTTCGTCGAACGGAAGGGCGCTGAAGTTGCGACGAAAGCCCTCGCCGTAGCCAAACCACGACTCGGCATTTGAGAAGTAGACCACTCGAACCGGCAGCTTGGCCGATTTCGCAGCCTCAGCAATTTGCATCACTGTGCGGGGTCCGTTTAAGTCGCCTAGCCTCGGCACAATCAGACCCTTTTGCGCCATATTGCGAATGTAGGCGTATTTTTCGACATCACCGAGCCAGGTGTGCGACTGCGAGATTTCGTCTCGGAGATGCGCGAGCAGGTCCTCCCGATACTGGGTGTAGAGCACCAGAAGTTGCTTGCGCAGACGGGGGTCCATCGAGGCCAGCGCCGCATCTACCAGTGGAGCGCCCTTCTTTTCAAACAGCAGCACGAACGACTGCGGCGTCTCGGTCGCGGCAAGCAGCGCGGAATACAGCTTGTGGAGCTTCACCACCTCCAAGTCGATATCGATCAGCCACAACACCTGTGATCCGGCCGCCGCAGCGACGGTATAGTTCTGGTCACCGCCGACACCAAGATAACCACCACCTACCCCCTTGAGATCGTCAAAGAAGATGTCGTGGCGACGCTCGTTCGACCACATGTAGTGTCGCCGCACACCACCGGCTGGCTCATCACTTGGTGCGGTAACCACCCGCAGTAGCTCGCCTTCGATTGACGGCACCGTAGCAGGACGCGCGCCAGTGGCCGAAGCTGCGCCGGGAGCCATTCCCGCGTGGTTCGCAGGCTCACTTCCGAACGCAACCGATAAGCTGGCAACCATTGTGGCCAGCAGCAAACAACCAAGTGTCGGGTGGTACCGACGAAAGACAGGAGAAAAGGTTGGCACGATTGTAAATCTTACCACTCATGGTCGATTGGTCGCTCGCTGAACTTTGGTAGCAATCTCAATAGGGTCGGCCTCACGACGACGTGACTTACATGGTAGGCTGCTTGGTATGTTGCGATTGTCGATCTGGGCGAGATCGATTTGTGGAAGTCATCCCGCCAAACCAGCCGTGGCCGGAGCGCTGGTACTGCTGGCCGTAACCGGCGCGGCGGCAGATCGGGGCAAAGGTGCGGGGGAATCGACCGCAGCCGTTGACGCTGGCCCCCCACCCGCCGCGACCGAAACGCCGATCCGACTCCCGCCAATTCACGACGAACAGCTCCCCCCGCGTGCGCGCACGTTGGTGACCAAGCTGACCAAGAACATGCTGGTCGACTTTGTGCTCGAATCGCAGAACCGTAGTCAAGCGATTGCCCGACGGTACGTGCAGCTCCTGCTGTCCGAGCGCTACGACGAAGCCAATCACCTGCACGATGAAGTGGGCGGGCGTCGCATCGAATGGCCGCAGCTTACCCAGCAGGTCGAGGCATTCACCACCGAGCACGGTCAGCCCAAAGAGATCATCCAGTATCTCACGACCTCCGTCGGTGCTGAGGTACAGACCTTTTACTTTACCGCCAGCTACAAAGACAACATCGAGCTGGGCGTCCGCGTCACCATCGATCACTACGGTCACGTGGTGGGAGCCGCCGTCGGCGGAGAGGTCATCCCCTCGAACAAGAAGCGCTACGATCGCCACGATAACTACGCAACCAAGACCGAGCTGTCGCTGCCGTTTAAGGGCACTTGGACCGCCACCAATGCAACCCCCGGTGCTGGAAACGGGCACTACCTAAATCCCAACCAGCGATTCGCAATCGACTTTCAAATCTCGGTAGATGTGGCTCAGGGGCAGCGCTCAAATCACAAGGGCGACGGCAGCAAGAACAGTGACTACTACGCGTATGGGCAAGACATCTTGGCCCCTGCAGACGGCACAGTGGTTCAGGTTGTCGATGGTGTGCCCGAAAACCCACCGGGAGTGACCGATATCTACTACCGATTCGGCAACGCCATCACGCTCTCGATTGGCAGCGGGGAATACGCAGTGCTCGCGCATCTTCAACCTGGCAGCGCGAAGGTCCGCGTCGGCGATCGGGTCAGCCGAGGCCAAGTGATCGCCCGCTGCGGCAACAGTGGCAACTCGACGGCACCGCACCTGCACTTTCAGCTTTCCGATAGTCCAACGCTCAGCCTCGCATCAAGCCTTCCTGCCCAGTTTGTTCGCGTCGTCCGTCAGGGCGTTGCCGAGATGCGAGTGCAGCCGCTCACCGGCGACCGCGTCTCGAACCAGGAAGTCGCCACGGACAAAGTCCAGCGACCGACCGTACGCCCCTGACATCACGGCAGCAGGCTCACTTGGCGGGAGGAAGAGCGACGGCAGGTATCGGAGCCGAAGCGGTACCCACAGCCGGAGTCCCAGTGGGCTGTACAGTCGGCGCAGCCGCAGCCCCCGGGGGAGTCAATGCCGACCGCGAGCCTACCTGTCCGAGCTGATTCGACGGTGCCGACAGCAGATAGCTGGCATCGACGTACTTGAACTGGGGTTCCCCACGGGCCTTGCGCGCCTCGTTCTCATCCGCAATCCACTTGAGTAGCTTGGGCAGCATCTCTACCGTCGCAGGCTGGACATCATGGAAGAGCACAATCGAACGAGCCCGTCGTACCCGCAATAGCTCGTCCTTCATCACCGCCAAAATCTTGTCGGGATCTTGCAGCTTCCAGTCCTGCGGATCGATGTCCCAACCGATCGGACGAATTCCAAGCTTGTTCAACGTCGCCGTCAGCGATGCGCAGTGCGAACCAAACGGCGTCCGAAACAGCGGAGGCGGAACCCCGGTCGCGTCCTGGATGAGCTGGGCGTTGTCGAGGATCTCTCGCTCTCCGACGATCGGCCCGCGCTTGCCACACAGAAAGTGATGATGCACCGTGTGGTTTCCGACGATGTGGCCGCGCTTCAGCGACTCGCGCATCAGCTCTTTGGCTTTCTCGTTTTGCGCTCCTTTGCCCATGAAGCGCACGCCGTTGACGAAAAAGACGGTCTTTATTCCAAATTGATCGAGTGTCGCGAGCACCTTCGGCGTGGTATCGGGCCGGGGCCCATCGTCGAAGGTCAGCAGCAGCTCATACGCGCTCGGCTTGGGCAGAGCAGGCTTTGGGGCTGGTGACGGTGTCGGCTTGGAATGCACCGGTGCCAGTTTCGATTTGGCAGGCTTACCGGCGGCAGCGGCGGCACTGAAACTAGGAAGGGAGGAGCAGAGGGCCAGCAACGTGGCCACACGCAAAACGACTGACTTCACTTCGCGATGGTACGCCGCGCGTGTGCAGCGTCAACGAAGTTGATGGGCGGTCTTACCAGCGCTTCCAGTGACCCTTGCCCTTGCCAGGATGGAAAAAGTGACCTTTTCCGTGACCGTGGCCGTGACCGTGACCGTGCATGATCACGGCACCCGGTACACCAATGAAGACCGGTGCCGGAGGCGCTACCACCACCGCTGGAGCTGGTGCCGCCACCACCACCGTTGGGTTGCTCGGCGCTACCACGACTGCGGGGTTACTCGGCGCTACCACCACCGTGGGATTGCTCGGCGCTACCACCACCTGCGGCGGTGGCTCGACCCAGACGGTCCCTTGCCACTCCGGCGGTGGCGTAACGATCACCTTTGGGCGCTGCGCTACGTACGGACGATACTCCACCTCGATCGCCTTTTCGACCTGCGGACGAGCCCGAGCCACTTCGGGAGGAATCGGTCCCACGTAGAACACCACGTCGTTTTGCACTTTGTAGCCGGGTGCCTCGTGCGCAACCGGATACTCGTGAAAGTGAGGGCCCTTCAGGAAACAGAACGTCGGTGGGGGCGGAACCGAACCGGGCAGTGCTTCGACATGGACCGGCACCGGGTGATGACCGTAAAAGACCGTCTTCTGACCGTCGTATCCAAATGGAACTGGATCGCCGGTGAACACGTAGTCCTCACCAACGCGCTGGTACAGGGCAGGTTTGTCAGGCGAGTAGCCGTGGGTATGCGGCACGTCAATTTGACAGTAGCCGTTGACGACGTTGGTAATCGGGTGGGCCCCCAAGTAGCGACTCTTCCTCTGGAGAGCTGGAGGAACGTTCGGTGGGGACGCAACCGACGGTGCCGCCAACAGCAGCAGCGACAAGAGCGACCAAGGCCACAGCTTGCGTGTCATCGACTTCTACCTCGGATATGAAGGGTCACGAAAAGGCTTAGGGCCAGTATATCGCGACGACGGTACCTTTTTCTAGATCGTGAAACGGCAAGCTCGCGACAGACATCCGACTTTTGTAGGCTCAACGAGCGGATGGCCGGCAGCACTTCCCTCAGCGAAGGCAACTAGATAGTGCTAGTATCTAGTTCTATCTAGTGCTATCTAGTGAACCCATTTCCAACACGCTTCTAACCCAAAAGGAGTGGCCGTGAAGATCCTTGTCACCGCCAAGCGGATTCCAGATCCAACCCAAAAACTTAAGCTCAAGGACAATGCCCTCGACCTAAGCGGCGCGAACTGGCAGCTAAACCAGTTTGACGAATACGCGGTCGAGGCAGCACTTCGTCTCACCGAAGACGGAGCCAATCAGGCCGTGCGCCAAGGTCAGGTTACCGTGGCATCGCTCGGACCCGCCGATGTGGCGACTCAGCTTCGTTCAGCGCTGGCGATGGGGGCCGACAAAGCCATCCGCGTCGACGCCAAGGATGATGACCTGGATGCCAGCATCGTCGCCAACACGATCGTGAAGCTGGTCCAGCGCGAGCAGCCCGACCTGGTGCTGATGGCCAAGCTCGTCGCCGACAACCAAGGCACCGCCGC
>CALLYL010000872.1 GCA_937859535.1 uncultured Myxococcales bacterium | reverse complement strand
CAAGCGATCCCCAGGCGATTCCCAATCGACTCCCAATCGACCCCCTATCGATTCCCAATCGACCCCCTATCGATTCCCAATCGACTCCCTATCGATTCCCTATCTGAAACCGTCTCGGGATTGCTCGCCTGCGACAGCCGCTGGACTCTGGGAATTGACCACCTGAACCGTCAGTGGCTTTTGACTATCTCCCAACTGATCGGCAAACGCTTTGTGAACCTCTGCCAAGTGCGCTTCGATGGTCTCTGGCTGCCATGATTCCGTAGAAATCGCAGGCAGGATGTCAATCTTCAGGTCGATCGGCTGAAACATAAACGTGTGCTTGGCCCAGTTTTCATGGGCGCGATGAACGACCACAGGAACGATCGGAAGCTTGGTCGCAAGCGCCAGATGGGCAAAGCCCTTCTTCAGCGGTTGAAGCCGTCCGTCTCGGCTGCGCGTGCCTTCGGGCCAGATCCAGATGCTTAGTCCGTTTTTGCGGACGAAGTCTGCGGTGTCACGCAGCGCGGCAATCGCCGAGGAGCGATCCCCACGATCAATCGTCAGATGTCCGGACAGAAGGTATAGCCAACCAAAAAACGGTATCCGTAGGATCTCTTTTTTGGCGACACCACAGCCGCCAATCGGACAGACCCAGATTGCGACAAAGGCATCGAGCGTCGATGCGTGATTGGATACGTAAATCGCCGGACGGAATTGTTCGATCCGCTCGCGATGCCTGACCTCCGGAGTAGCCCCGGCCAGCCACAAGATCGCTCGTCCAACGAATTTTCCGTAGTAGTTGCACAGTTTGACGCGGGCTGGTCGCCACGGCAGAAGAAGAAGTGCAACCAATAGCGTCAGCGTCGAACAAACTGCCACCAGCAGAAAGCCGACCGCAAGACGGATCATTGAAAAGATTCTGCGCCCAAGCACAATCGCGCAGTATGACGACTTTCTTCGTGCGGCGTCTACGAATTCCTTAACGGAACACTGCGACGAGCAAAAGTACCAGCAGTACCAGCACCAAGACACTGATCACGATCGCCAAGCGTACAACCTGACCATCCCGGAGCGCGTTGCGAACGATTGGTGGTAGTTTTGGTTCGATCGCAGCCAGGAACTGCGGCAACGTCGACCCGGCTGCTTGCGCAACATCCGGCGCAGATGGCGGCGGCTGAGCGGTCGGAACCGTCTCGATCGTCGAGGCTGCGGGGTCTGCGGCAATCACCGGCATTAGGCTTCGTGCCGGTGACTGGCTGGGTGCCGGAGGAGTTTCCCCTGTGGGTGTAGGGGGTTTCGCGATCAGCCCTTTGGGTATGGCATCCGTGCTCACCCGATTGGCGGCCGCTCTCGCACCGGGCAAGGGTGGCGGTCGCAACGCGTCGGTGGACATGGGCCGCTTCAGCGCAGGGTTTTGCTGCTTCAACATATCGGGCCGCAGCGTTCTCAGACCCATCGTCACCGCCGCTTTGACCCCCGGATCCAGCAGCCCTCCATCAACGAGCAGCTCACTCGGATCCAGCTCGACCACGTCTTCACCTTTGGCAACGCTATGGGCCAAGGCGTTCTGTACGTCGACGTGAAGACCACTCTCTTGTTCTTCCCAACCTTGGGCGACCTGTTTGGCCTCGGACGTTAGCTTCCTCACCCAGTCACGGATTGTGTGATGGGTCGTGCCGGACAGCGCTGGAACCGATTCCAGCACCGCAGTCAGCGCGTCCGCCATCGCATTGCCATCCGCGAACCGGCCACGCAAATCCCGACTCAGCGCCTTCATCGTCACATCATCGAGCTCTTTGGGCACCCCAGGGTTCAAGCTGCTCGGCCTGGGAATCTCTGCCTTGAGCACACGACTGACGACCAAGTATTCGTTGGATCCACCGAACAACCGCCGTCCGGTCAGCAGCTCATGGAGCACGATCCCTGCGCCAAAAACATCCGTCGCTGGAACGACCTTTTGGGTGACCTGCTCCGGGGCCATATACGCAAGCTTGCCCTTGATGATGCCAGTACGGGTCTGTGGGCCAAATCCACCAAGCGCCTTGGCCACCCCAAAGTCGATGACCTTCACCAAGCCATCCTGAGACACCATGATGTTCTCTGGAGAAATGTCCCGGTGGATGATGGGCTGGGCTTTGCCAGTGGCTGGATCTTTGTGGGCATGCGCGTGACCGAGTCCACGCGCCATCTCCCGTGCGATGAAAGCAGCGATGGCGGGCGGGACACCTTTGCCGGTGAAGCCCTGCGTGCCAAGTCGCATCAACTCCCACAGTTGAACGCCCCGAATGTACTCACCGACGATAAATGGCACCTTCACGCCGAGATCGTCATCGACGGCTTCGAGCAACGCGTACATCCTGGCCAAGTTGGGATGTTGCAGCGAACGCACCAGCTTGGCTTCGTTTAGGAACATCTCGCGGAAGACCGGGAACTCGGTGCTCTTGTACAGCGACGGCTTGATCCGCTTGACGACCACCTGGCTCTGCGGCCCCACAGAGTGCTCACCGCCAGAATACTGGGCCAGGAAGACCTCGGCCATGCCGCCTTCCCCCAGACGATCGATGAGCAAATAGTTGCCCAGCCGTAAGATGCCAGAATTGGCCATCGTCACTAAGGTACCGCAGTTTGCAAAACCATTTCACTGAGTTTTGCGCTCAACGGATCCGCCCCCTATCCATCGCCCACATCCCCCGATACACAGAGAACACGTAGGTAGTCCCAGGCCACCGAGTCCATACGACATGATGAAGACAAGGTCGGCGCAATGCTCCGTGCTCTCAAAGGGATTGGGGCGTGGCATGCGAAGGAACATTGACCGAACCACATACGGGGCGCCAAGATAGGAACACCGAAAGGAGAGAGAACGCTTATGAGTAAAGTAACCAACCTATGGTTTGCTGCACTGGCTCTGGTCGCCGTGACCAGTATGGGTTGCAGCGCCCGAGAGAAGTCGATCTGCGACAAGCGGATCACCTGCGAGGGCGGAAACGACAAGGACAAGAGCGCCTGCGTCGATAACTACATTCAGGCCTCCGCAGTGGCCGAGGCATACAAGTGTGGTGACGCGCAGAGCAATCTGCTCGATTGTCTGGACACTACGAGCATCTGCCAGAGCGGCTCGCTCAGCAATAGCTGCAAAGCGCAGTACGATGCCGTGTCATCCTGTCAAAAGGCTGCCAGCGCCCAGGCCAAGCTGTAACGAGGTACACCATGCGTAAACTTGGACTTGCATTCGCCCTGTTTTTCATCACGGCGGCTGGCTGCTCCGCCACCGAGAAGTCGCTGTGTGACAAGGATCGTCAGTGCCGAGGCGGCAACGATGCCGACTTCAATGCCTGCGTTCAGAGCCTGATCTACGAAGGCAAAATCGCCTCTGACTACGGCTGCTCTGATGCCTACAACGCCCTCATCACCTGCGTAGAGTCGACCAGTATCTGCGACACGTTGCTGACGGTGAAGTACCTCAAGAATAGCTGTAACGCGCAGATCGACTCGCTGAACACCTGTGAGAAGGCGGCATCCGTTCGGGGAGACAGGCACTTCCTGATTGAGATGGCCAGCCAGGCCCCCAAGTAGTCGACTCACGTTGTCGGCTCACCGGAGCTTCTCAATCTCTGATATGACCATCTCATCACGATGGTCATACCTGCCTGCCTCGATCGGCTGCGATCGCTCCCCGTGACAAAAACAAATCGGAGGTGCCGGGCGGTGCGCCTCCTACTTGGACTGTGGCTGACGCTGCTGCTGAGCTGCATTGCCATCCAGTCGGCCCACGCCGGTGATCCCGAGCTTCTGTGGCGCACGATCGAAACCGAGCACTTTCGCATCAGCTACCACGAGCCGCTCGGTCGGGTGGCGCAGCGATTGGCCCAGGTCGCCGAGACTTCCCATCGAGTGCTGGTTCCGGTCATGGGTCACGCGCCGCGCTTCCGGACTGAAGTCGTACTGACCGACGATACCGATTTTTCGAATGGATCCGCGACAGCACTGCCGTTTCCGACGGTGCGACTGTATCTTACGGCTCCGGATGACCGCTCCGAGCTAAACGACTTCGATGACTGGTTGTATGCGCTGTTTGTCCATGAGTACACCCACATCCTGCACCTCGACACGACGGCGGGACTGCCCAAGTGGGTGAACCTGCTACTCGGGTTCGGCATCAACAACATCTATGCACCGAATCAGGTGCAGCCACGCTGGTTCATCGAAGGACTCGCGGTGCTCGAAGAAACGGAGCGATCGAGTGCCGGGCGACTCCGTTCATCGATGTTTGACATGTACCTGCGCAGCCATGTCCTAGAGGGCAAGTTTCTGCGGCTCGACCAGGTATCGAATCAGACGCGACTGTTTCCACGCGGCAATGTGCCGTACCTGTATGGCTCGGCCTTTCTACGTTTCATCATGCGTCGCTTTGGTCACGATGCGTTAAAGCAGGTCGTGGCGCGGTACGGTGGCTGCTGGTCTCCGGACTGCTGGGTGCCGTGGGGAATGAGCCGCTCGCTCAAAGCAGTGACAGGGCATACCTACGGACCGCTGTATGAGGAATTTGCGCAGGATCTCAAGCAGCGTTACCAGACTCAGGCCGATGAGGTGGCGCTGTCGCCGCTCGGTGTGACGCATGGCCAGCCGCTGTCGGACTGGAAGTCGAGCGTCGATCGACCGGTCTACACAGATGGCGGCAAGTCGCTGCTGTGGCTAGAGACGGATCCCTATCGTCGCCCGGCGCTGGTTCGTTATGACATTCACACGGGCAAGACCTATCGCGAGCTAGAAATCGACGGTGCCGGTGGACTGTCGGTTGCCCCAAGCGGTCGCTTTGCGGTGATGGCTCGGTTGAACGTCTTTCGCGCCACTTTTTCGTATCAGGATTTGTTTCTGTATCGTCGCGACCGGCGAGAGCTACTGGCACTCACCTCTGGACTGCGCGTCGACAATCCCGCGATCTCCCCAGATGGCAAGCGCGTAGCCTTCGAGACAACCAGCAGCGGCACTCGGCGCTTGGCGATTATGGAGCTACCGAGCACCGAGCACAGCGACGAGTCTCAGAGCATTCACCCCAAAGCCCACGCCGTGCCTGAGGTCTGGCGTGCCCGCGCCGCACGACCCGTTTCGTTTCCGCTTGAGCAGAAAGAGTGGTCACAGGTCTATACGCCAAGCTGGTCCCCCGACGGCAAGCTGCTGACCTTTTCTTACTGGCAGCAGGGAGGATTCCGCGACATCGTCACGTTGGATCTGCACTCCGGTGAGCTGCGCTTCATCACCCATGACCGCGCACTTGATCTGGAGCCGCGCTTTTCTCCCGACGGAAAATGGCTGTACTTTGTTTCGGACCGAACCGGGATCTACAACCTGTATGCCCATCACCTGGCGAGCGATACGACCTATCAAGTTTCGAATGTACTAAACGGAGTCTTTTCGCCCGCCCTGTCTCCGGATGGAAAGACCGCCGCAGTGGTCGGCTTTGTCGCCGAAGGCTATCGCATCGAGACGGTGCCGATTGATCTATTGAACGCGCCGCTCGCGCCACCACCACCGTCCGATCGACCTGAGCCCTCGAACGTTGGCGACCCCGAACTCACTCGCGAAAAGACCTTCCCGGTCCAGCGGTACAATCCCGCACGCACGTTTTTTCGGGTTCCCGCGTCGCTGCTGTCCGCCCAGTTACCGATTTCTGCTCCCGGTCCGTACGGGCAGAGCTTTGGCCTGCAATTTCAGACCAGCGATATCGTTGGAATTCACTCGCTCGTCGGTGGATTGACGATTCAATCGGCACGTGCCGATGCCACGGGCGTGGTTGCGCAATATAGCTACAAGCGCCTGTGGAACGGGCTGAATCTCAACGCAAGCCGAAGCTTATACCCACGCTATGGACTGCGGCTCAACGGCAAAAATCGCACCTACGACGAGGAATCGTGGCAGACCGGAATCAGCACCGACCTGCCCTTGCTCCGTGATGTGGCTCGCTCGGCAACGCTGTGGTTTGCCTATAACTTCACGTATTGGCGCAATCGCACGCCGGTGCCAATCCCCGGCCCCGACGACATCTCGCTCCAGCTTCCCGAGGTCGGACGCTACGCAACGCTGAGCATGACCTTTGCCTATGGGGACACCCGGCGTTACCTGTTTTCCGTTGGACCAGAACAGGGCGGCTCGATCTATGTGAACGCCTCGCTGGCGCATCCCGTCCTGGGCTCACAGTATTTGGTCTACAACCTGCGGGTTGCTGCGTCGAGAAACTTCGGAATTCCGTGGCCATCTCGATTCCTCCGCAACCATACGCTCATGCTCAGCTACGAGGGCGGAATCAGCGGTGGTGATCTCAAACGGCGCGGCATCTTTTACGTCGGTGGGTTCCCGGAGGCAGAGGACTTTCTGCGGGCCGCCCTGCTCAACGCACGCCCCGGTCAGCCTCGATTGAGAGGCTACAGCGCCGGGGTGTCTTACGGTGACCAGTACCACGTCCTGAACATGGAATACCGTTTCCCAATCGTTTGGCTGGAGCGCGGCTACGACGCCCTGCCCTTCTACCTGTGGCGACTCCATGGCGCGGTCTACTCCGACGTGGGTGGCGCGTTCTTTGGCAGCATCGGAAAAGACAAGATCAAGGCTTCGCTTGGCGGAGAGCTGCGGCTCGACGGCTCACTCGGCTACTACTTGCCGTTTATGCTCCAGCTCGGCTACGCGCATGGCTTCATGGACGGTGCGGACAACGGCTTCTACTTCCTGCTCAACAATCCCCTGTGAGCCGATATAGTGCGGGCCGCCATGCTGCGCTCTCCCCTCGCTCTGTCGTTTGTCGTTGCGACACTGGCGACGTTACTGTCGCTGGCGGTGGGAGTCTGTCTGGCCAGTCTGATCTTCTACTTTGGGCAGCTACGTGCTCCTCGTTCCCAGCGCTACAGCGCTCGCTTGGCGGAGCTAGCCGACGCGCTGCTGTCCCTGCCATTGGTGCTGCCACCGACGGTACTTGGTTACTACTTATTGACCCTGCTCGGGCGTCACAGCCCGCTTGGTCGTGCGTTCGAGATTGTAACCGGCTCGCCACTGACCTTCACGCCCAGTGCCGCCGTGTTGGCCGCCATGGTGTCGGCGCTCCCGGCCATTGCACGCAGCACCCGGGCGGCGCTACGTGAAGTCGATCCACTCTACTTCCGAGCTGCCGCATCGCTCGGACACAGTCCATGGCGAGCGCTGTGGTCCGTGGGCGTGCCGCTGTCGCAAAGACAGATTGCTGCGGCCACAATGCTTGCCTTTACCCGGGCGCTCGGTGACTTCGGCGTGACGCTGATGATCGCTGGGGACATTCCGGGCTACACCCAAACTGCCGCGCTGGCCGTCTATGACGCGGTCCAATCGGGCAAAGAGCAAGCGGCGTTGACGCTGATCATTCCGCTGTCGTCGATTGCGCTCCTGGTGCTGTACGTCGTCGGTAGGCTCCAAGATTCCGGAACCGAAAGCCAATGAGCGGTCCGCAGCCAAGCCCGATTCTGTGTGCCACGCTGAGCACCTCACCAGACGGGAAATACACCCTGCGCATCGATTTGGCCCTTCCCGCAGGAGTCACGGTGCTAGTCGGCCCCTCGGGATCGGGAAAAAGCACGACGCTCGATCTGCTGGCCGGCCATCGCTGGCCCGACGAAGGAGAGATCACGCTCGGTGGTACCCCGCTGCTCCGACGCGCTGGTGGGCAACCGCCATCAACGGTGGTACCTCCGGAGCAGCGCCACATCGGATACGTGATGCAACAGCCCATGCTGTTTCCATACCTATCAGTCGAACAAAATTTAGAATTTGGAATTACTAATTTTTCTAAACAATTTCGTAAGGATCGCATTGCGGAACTTGCGGACCAACTACAGATCGGCCACCTGCTTGCGCGCCGACCGGGCGAGCTTTCGGGCGGTCAGCGTCAGCGGGTGGCACTCGCACGAGCCCTGGCGCCGCGACCGAAGGCCTTGCTGCTTGATGAGCCGCTTTCGGCAGTGGATCTCGGTCAGCGTCACGATCTGCTCGATCGACTGCGAACCTTGCTCGGCGACCTGAGCATTCCGGTGCTGTACGTAACCCACAGTCGCGAAGAGCAGCTCTTTTGGAGCGCTCCAACCATGGAACTGCGGGCCAGTCCAGATCAGCCGACTGTCGTAGAAGTCGCAAGGTTAGCACGCTAGAGGCATCGGCGGCGAAGGCGCGCAGCATTCTCGGCGCACGTTTTTCCTCTCGACAATAATGTGATTCGAATTACTCTTTGAAATTACAATGATCCCGATCAACGAGAACAAGAAGACCCCGGGGAAGCTCCCCACGGTCAGCAAGCCAGTAGAGCCAGCGAAGGGCCAAGAAATCCTCGATGCTGTGGACGGTCAAGGGCACAGCAACATCGAGAAGATTCGCACCATTTTGTTTGGCAACCAGATGCGCGACTACGAAGCACGCTTCGCTCGTCTGGAAGAACAGCTTGGCCAGCAGGTGGCGGAGCTACGCGAAGACTTCCGTCGACACAGCGACACGCTGGAGGGCTATGTTCGTCAAGAACTGGACTCGCTCAGCGAGAGGCTCGCTGGCGAGTACGAGGGTCGAGCCAGCTCACTCAAGGACATTCACAAGACGCTCGACGAGCTAAGTGCCGGACTCGATGCCCGAACGCACCAAATCGAGGAGCAGCTTAGCAAGTCCAACCGGGAGCTGCGTCAGCAGGTTCTGGCCCAGGGCAAACAGCTTCGCGAGGAAGTGCAGCTAAGCGTCAGCGAACTGAGCACGCTGGTCCAGCGCGATCTGCAACAGCTTCGAACGGGCAAGACCGACCGCACCGCACTCGCGGGACTCCTGACCGAGCTAGCAGCGCGACTCGGCACTGACGCGAAGTAACAACGGCCGTCGAGATGACATGACGGCAGATCCCAAAGACAGCACCACTCATCCGACTTCAGACTCTCTTCGACCGACAACGAGCGACTACCAAGAGCTCCGGTCGCTGCTCCTCCAGCCGGAGCATGAAGAGATTGAGGAACTGAAGCGGCAGTTGGTCCGTCATACCGACGTCGATGCCCAAAGCGTCGCAGCGGTGCTGCCTGCTGCCGTAACGATCGCGGCCAACAGAGCGGAACAGCTCGGACAAGCGATGGGACCGACCATCGAGAGCGCGCTCAAGCTGTCGGTGCGACGCAATCCCGAGGTCATCACCGAAGCCATTTTCCCCATCATTGGCAGTGCGATCTCGCGAGCCGTGAGGGAGGCACTACTGCGTCTGTTACAACAGACGTCGTACGCTCTGGACCACTCCTTCTCGCTGCGTGGATGGAAGTGGCGCATTGAAGCCCTTGCCACCGGTAAGCCATTTAGCGAAGTCGTCCTCCTTCACAGCTTGGTGTATCGCGTCGAACAGGTCTTCCTGATTCATCCAGAGAGCGGACTGCTGTTGCAGCACGTGATCTCCGATGCCATCGCAGGTTCGCTTGGACAAGATGCCCAGGATGCTTCGATGGTGACGAGCATGCTCACCGCGATTCAGGACTTTGTACGCGATTCCTTCCGAGTCGAAAGCAAGGCAGCTCTGGATAGCGTCGAGATCGGCGATCTGACGGTATGGCTAGAACGAGGACCGCATGCCGTGCTGGCCGGTGTCATTCGTGGAACCGCGCCGATGTCACTGCGGGCGATCTTTCGCAACGCACTTGAGTTATGTCATCGGGACGCGCTCGACAAGTTGAAGTCGTTCTCCGGGGACACGGATGATCTCAAAGAAATTCGTCCCTTCCTAGAGTCGTGTTTGCAAGTCCATCAACGAATCGAGGAACGACGTAACGTAGGAGCGTGGCTGGTACTGGCCGCGATCGTGTTCACCAGCGGGTACTTTGTTCGCGCCAACCTAGTGACCCAGCGACATCGCGCCATGCGACTCGCACACGCAGTGGAGATGATACAGCGGCAGGAGGGAGTCGTTCTGCTCGACGCATCCCAAAAGGACGGACGGTACCGACTACGGCTGCTGCGCGATCGGGAAGCTCCCGCAGAAATCGACATCCTGCGACAGGCCGGACTACGCCCAGAAGAAACGGAAGCCAGCTTCACCCCGTATCTGTCCACGGATCAGGGGCTGGTGCTGCGCAGAGCCCAACGGGCGCTCGTTCCTCCCGTTGGTGTTGAGCTATCGTACAATATAACGGACGGCGTCTTATCATCGAACGGAATTGCGACTGACGAGTGGATTCATGATGCCAAAATGCTCGCGCAATTGATCGCCGGAGTTCGTAGCTACGACTGTCAGACCAAGCCCATCCAACCACCCAAACCTCTTTATGAGGTGCTGATCGAAAAGGCCAAATCCATCGAAGCCATCGAGTTCAAGTTCCGCGCTGGCAGCGTTGAGTTGACCCCAGGTCAGGAGTCGCTCCTGGTCCGAGCAGTGGCCGAGATGAAAGAGCTTCTGCGCCTTGCTGAAGCAGACCGGACGGGTCTGGACATTACGATCGAGGTCCATGCTTACACTGACGAAATTGGGGGCGAAGCCTACAACCAAAAGCTCCGCGAAAGCCGAGCCAGAGAGATGAGTCTGTGGCTCGGCAATGCCGGGGTAGATACGCGCCGGCTCAAACCAGTGGTGCCAACACCGGAAGAAAAGACCCGGATTGACCGCGCTGCATCCTTCCATGTTGTCATCGCCAAAGGACCGCCCCCCATAGGAGGCGTCCAATGATCCAGAAGAAAATCTGCATGCTCGGGTCATTTGCCGTTGGGAAAACCAGTCTGGTGCGACGCTTTGTCCACAGCATGTTCACCGATAAGTACCTGACCACCGTGGGCGTCAAAATCGACAACAAGAAGCTTGTCTACGGTGACAAAGAGGTCTCTCTGTTGCTATGGGATTTGTACGGAGAGGACGAATTTCAGCGTGTTCAGACCAGCTACCTCCGTGGTTCTTCGGGACTGCTGTTGGTTGCAGATGGCACCCGCCCCGAAACGGTCGACAAGGCCATCGAACTCCGAGACAAAACAGTTACAAGCCTTGGCAACATTCCCTACCTACTCCTGATGAATAAGTGCGATCTGGCAGAGCAATGGGAAGTGGCCCCAGGACGACTCCGACAACTGGCACAGAGTGGCTGGAGAATCCTACATACCAGCGCCAAGACCGGTGAAGGCGTCGAGCAGTCCTTTCTATCGATCACCGCGATGATGATGGGAGACGCAACAAAGTGAGTACACTCCCCGAGCGAATGATTCGCTACCTGGTCGAGGTCTTGCTGGCCGAGCGTCAACCTGCGTTTCTGGAGGTCGATGCCACGGGTCGACTTCTATCAAGCGGTGGCGCTCTGGCTCATCATGGCCTCACCGAGCTTCAGCACGGTATCCACGTCGAAGAGCAGCTTTCCTATCTGATGGGATTTCTGCCAAGTCCAGAAGAGAGAGTCGTGCTCTCAAACCTTCAGACAGGCAGCGGAGCCTGTATTGATGTTCACATCCTGCGTGACTCCCAAGAGACCTCCACTTGGGTCATTCTGCTCGATGCGCGCAGTGAACACGAACACAAGCAGGTGATGCAGCAAAAGGGAAATGAGCTGAGTCTTAAGACGGAAAAACAGGCCCGCGTCCTCAATGCACACTTAGGCAAATCGGTCGTACAAATGCTGCTGGAAGGAAGTTGGCCCATTCGCAGCAGCGGAGAGCGCCGCAATGCCACCATCTTGTTTTCCGACATTCGGGACTTCACTCCGTTTAGTGAACGAAGCACTCCGGAGAGCGTCTTTCGGACTCTGAATCAGTACATTCCGGCGATGCTTGATCCGATCCAGGAACACAGTGGAATCGTCGACAAAATCGCTGGCGATGCCGTCATGGCGGTGTTCGGAATCCTCAATGCAGTGGATGCCTCGCCTAAGCTTGCAGTCCACACCGCAACCGCCATCCTGCGCAACGTGGCAGATGTCAATCGACTCCGGACCGCAGAAGGACAACCGTGTCTAGAGGTCGGAATTGGCATCGCTACGGGCCCGGTTGCCGTCGGGCTTATCGGAACCTTCGAGCGGCGCGGATTCTCTGCCATTGGACATCACGTAAACTTTGCATCACGTCTGCAGGGCCAAGCGCGACCGGGCGAGATTCTCCTCGATGAAGAGAGTCATCGTCTGTTAGAGCAGGACGGCGTCCGTTTTAACGAACGCATGCTACAACTGAAAGGCTTCAGCAACCCCGTGCGTGCCTTTGGTCTATTCCCGCTTCTGTCAGACGCTCCCCCGGAGAGCGAAAGTCGAACGAAGTCACACAGGAGTTGACAGTTCGGCACACGGCGACGACTCTCGCAAGGTGCAGATACTCCTTATCCGTCATGGACTCGCGGTGGAAGATGTTCCCGGGCTGAGCGCGCAACGCAGTCACCTAAGCGCCAAGGGTCGCAGAGTGGTCCGGGACGTGGGACGGGTGCTGCACGGACTACATCTGGATCTGGAAGCGATCGTGGTGAGCCCACTGGTGGCAACGGTGCAGACGGCGGAGTTACTGGCAGAGCGGCTGGACTTTTTCGATGTCGTAGAAGTACTACACTCACTTGGGTCTGGAATTCCTCCGCAGATCGCGGCCAAAGAGATCTCGCTGCGAGGCTCCCGCGTAGCAGTCGTTGGACACGAGCCAGCCCTGTCAATGCTCGGTGCTTATCTCACCGCACGACCGGCCTTCCCTCCCTTGCGGCCCGGCCAGGTGAGCGTCGTCGAAGATGGTCAGCCGCGTTGGTTTGTCCATCCCGAAACACTCGCGCAAGATCGGCTCCTGATCGCGTAGCAACGCAGGAGCTTCGCAGACTACTTGCCGTGACCGTGAACGGGCTTGTGGGGATTGGCCCAGTTGTTGTCCCATTTGGTGTGTAAGGAATCGAGAAATACGTTCCACTCGGCCCGAGTGCGGGAGCCTGGATAGGGAATCGGCGGCATCACTTCGTAGCCGGTCTTCACGATCTCCATCTGATTCTGAGCGCCCAAGCGGCCCAACTCGAACGCCTTCCAGGAGTGCTGGTTGCTGGGATCGATTCGGACACGGACTCCATGAATCTCGTACTCCTTCTGCTTTATCGCGCTGAGCACCGCTTTGACATTCTCGGTTCCGGCAATTTTGACGGCCTCTGCCCACAGATGCACGCCATAGTACGCGGCTTCCATCGTTTCACTGACCACCCGATGGGTGCCATACTTGGCCTTGAAGCGCGAGATGAAGCCGGACTCATTGCCACTGCGCAACAGTGGAAAGTGTGCCCGCGCAAAATAGTGACCGGACAGGTCGACAGAAGCCAACTGCACCATCTCCGTCTCTCCGATGGTGAAGGACAGCGTCGGAACGTCTTTTCGAAGGATGTCGGCAAAGAGTGT
>CALLYL010000871.1 GCA_937859535.1 uncultured Myxococcales bacterium | reverse complement strand
AGGCAGACCACGCGGGTCGCCTCAGACGAGGACTGCCTCGGGACTTAGGCGGCGACGTAGCGCTGGGGGATTTCGATGCGTTCGGTGGCGTCTGCGGCAATCTCTTCGGGAATTGCGTCCGCTGCGCCAGCGGGAACCAGTGCGACAGCTCGCGACCGTTGTTTGAGACGATAGCGGGTAGCTCGCAAGGTCCGTCGACTCCGTTGCTGCGCAGTCTCAACCTCATCAGGGATGACTGGGCGCACGCAATTCCTACCGGACTCCTTCGCCCGATCCATTTCCAGTTCGGCGGCTCGCTCCAAGTCGGCAGCACTCATCCGTCTATCAGCATGGTGCACTGCCACGCCGATCGAGGCGGTCACATCCATAGAGCGCAGCGAGGTGCGAATCGCCATCGCGGCATTGCGGATCACCCCATCGACAAACTGGTGCCCCTTGGTAAGGTTCAGCGCCTTGATGCCATCGAGGTCGATGCAAATAGTCGACACTGGAGAGTATCCTCGCAGCGCAAATGCGAGCGAGCTCTCAAACCACCTTTGTCCGCGCAGCCCGCTGACTATGTCGAAGCCCGTGACCTGTTCGAGTGTGGCGAGCTTGTTACCTATCGTTACTGCTTGAGCCCATAGTAGCGCTCTCAAGGCGTCGCGCCGGCGGTGCTGCCGCCAAGCCATCCACCCCATCAGCGCGACGATTAGACCCCGTTCGATCAAGGGAATAGGGTCAGCCATCATGGCGACCCACCAACGCTGAACGGTTGGAAAATCTGCTGATCAGGAATCTGGTACATCGCTCCGTTCGCACTTGCCAAAGAAGAATATTCCGGCATGCTCTACCTCGCGTGGAGTCGGGTTCCGCTTTTGCACGCTGGGCACCCGTCTTCAGGTTGGGCCGTCGGGAAACCGACGGCTCGCTTCACACTACTGACTTGCTTGCAGCTCCTGTCACAGACCCTGCCGGATGATCACCGAAGCACCTGTGCATCGGCATTGCGGTTGTCCTGATAGAAGTGGTACAGACCGGACCAGTTCGCCAGACAGTTCTCGACGAGCGGAGTAGCAAGAAAGCAGATTCATCCATGAACAGTGGGATACCAAAGGAATTTCCAGGTAAACACTCGAAATGCACGGCGGTTTCGCTTGAATGTGCAACTGGTCTGCTCTGTCCAACTGCCGTCCAATCGGTGTGCAATCCGTAAGGAAAACGCGACGCTTTCGACCAATCCAGTGACGCGAACAGAGAGGTGCTTGATGGAGTCTGTTTCGGAAGAATCGGTGATCAAAGAGACTGAGATCTTGGCATCTCCGCCAGCCAACTTCGGAGAACTCCTGCGCAGCCGTCGTGAGGAGGCGGGGCTGAGCGTTGCTGATCTGGCCCGAAAAACCGGGGTGGTTCGCACGACCATTCACAACATCGAACAAGGACTCACTACGGCGAGTCCGCAGACGCTCAAGCGACTGGCCGGTGTCAAATCCCTACGGCTCACGGAACTAGACGCCAGCCGCGATGGAGCGCTCGATGCCTGGTTCACCGAGCAGTACAACCCCATGCAGATGGTGCGAGGCATGGGGGCAGTTCTGAACGGTCCGGGCGGACAGATCGAACAGACGCTTCTGTATCTCGATCCGCAGAGCGCGTTCGACTGGTATGCGCTGAGCAACAGCGAGCAGTACATCACGGCGTTTCGCTCGAAGATTCCGCTCGACAAACTGGCAGAGCGCATCATCAAAGAGAGCAAAGGTGTAGGACTGGATGTCGACGGTCTTGGCTGTGGCGACGGCAAGACCGAAACGGCCCTGATGCAGTTGCTGGCCGATCAGATGCCTGCTCCGCCCGATCTGCAACTGTATCTGCTCGACATCAGCCATGTACTGCTGTCGGAGGCGTATCGCACCGCGCTAGATTCGCTCGCACCACGCCGCATTCCGGTCTTTGCGATCCACGGCAATTTTAACGACGTGTCGAAAAACCCGCTTCTCTATATGCATCCTCGGAGCATCCGTAGGCTGCGACTCTTCTTGATGCTGGGTTATACGCTGGGCAACATCAATGACGAGCCATGGTTTTTTCGAGACTTGGCTGCGTGTGCCCAGCCCGGAGATCTCGCAGTCTTAGACTGTCAACTAGCCCGTGCGCCTTCCGATCAACCGGACAAGATCCGCGAAGTTGATCCCCCCATCCGTGCGAAGCGCCCCGTTGCTAGCTACAATGACTTCCTTGCTGGGCCGCTTAGACGACATTGCCGTGGCTTACAGGGAATTCGACTGCGCACGGAGCTGTCCACGCACTGCCCGGTGCCCGGAAGCTACGCATTAGAAAACTGGGCTGCTGTAGAGAAGGAGGATGAGCCGCTGCGCCAGTTTTTGGTCTTCCGCATCAAGCGCTATGACGTACAGAAGTTGAGTGAGTTTCTACTTAGCCTTGGCTGGAGCACCGTACAGACTTGGAAGTACGGCCCGGAAAAACTGGCGGCAGTGCTGCTCATCCAGCGTCTGTGATTCGTCGACGGACCGCGTGCGCACCATGCGTGTAGACTCTGGCTTCGGAGTGATACGGATGAGACGGTTCCTACTGTTGGCAGTGATCGTAGGTACTCGCCTCGTCCACGCGCAACCTGACCAATCCCCCCTGCAACATCCCTCCCGACCCATGCGCGAGGCTGCTCAGCAGCACTGTGCGTCAGGGACTCGGTTCGTTGAGGAGAGGCAGTGGGACGTCTCGTTGATCGAGTTTGAAGCGAGCTTGAATCCAACGACATGATGCACCTCCTCCCGCGTCCACTTGTGGACTACGGGGGGATACTACGGGTCTTTTTGACGAGGGAGACCGGGCTATCTCGGATCTCTTGGACAGCCTGTAGTAGGGCCGGGTTGGTCAGCGCGGATTCTGGAATCCGATAGAGACTGTGGGGATAGCTCTGAGTAACCGGGCGAGGCCTCAGGCGATCAGATGTTGGAGCGTAGACCTCCTTGATCCTAAAACCAAGCTCGCGGAGGATCGGCGCAAGCTTCTGCGGTGCGCGCTCGCTGCGCTTCATATCCGGCCTCCTCCAGGTTTGAGTATCGACAGAGTCTTACGATGGAGAGTGGCTGGCTTGACCATAGCCGATGGGGTGGCCGGTCCCGCAGGTAAGGTTACCGACTGCGCAATTGTTGCCGTTGCAGGCTTGTCGGAGGTCGGTGGGGCTGGTTCTGTCGCGCCGGTCGGAACGCTCGCCACCGCTGGCTGGGGCTGACTGCGTTCTAGCGCTGCGACCTGCTCCAACAGCCTGTCACGCTCTCGCTGAGATCGGTACATAAAATCCTGTGCGACGGCCGCAATCAACGCGGTTTCCTTCGCCTTTTCTTCCATGGATCGCACCGTTTCCAATGCTCGGGCGAGCTGGGCTTCGGCTCTCGCCGCTCGCGCCTCGGCTTGGCTTATCTGAGTCTCGGCAGCGGTCAGTTTCGCCGTCAGCATCGCCACCTTTTCGCTCAGCGAATCCAATCTCGCCGCTTGCTCTTTATTGTCTGGGGGAGGAGTCGCCTGGGCTCGCAGCCGGTCGACTTCACGTTCCGCCTGGACTGCACGTGCTACGGCTGCGCGAATATGCTCTAAGCTCGTCGGCTCCACAGGCACGACCGACTCATTGGGTGTGCTGTGCTTGCGGGGCACATACTTCCTTCGAGCCTTCGGCGTCGCGGGGCTTCGCTTCGGGATCATCTTGCCTTTCAGATCGTAGCGATTGCCCTCCTTGTCGTGGAAGGGCACCGCTGGGAAACCCTTCGCCACCTCATGTTCGCCGATCCCCAGCACTCTACCGTCCTCATAGTGCAGGCTCACGGTGTAGTATCCGGCGACGGGCACGCGGGGGGGCTCGAACGGACCCCAGCGAAAATAGCTCCGACGAATTACACGAGTGACACCCGACTCGTCGGGAAAGCGCTTTGTTTTCCGTCCTGGATCGGGAAACTCGACCACTCCGATTCGAGCCAACTCCCGTTTTGGATGAAATCGCTTCAGCGAGTAGCCGATGAGGCGAGCCCTTTTCCCACCGTCCGCAAGTAGCTGCTCCTTCCATGCGATAGCCGCCCGCAGGCGTTCAAAGTCTTCGACGGTATAAGCGCTGACCGGAACCCGATTTTTCCGCTGCCAGTTTAGCGATCGGCACGCATCCGAGCAGAACTGCTTGTCACTGCGAGCCGGAAATTCAAGGGCCCCCGGACATATCGGGCAGGGGTGGGGAGTAGCGAGCTGGGAGTGCGAAGAGGTGATCACTCCCCATCGTAGTCGATGACGCAGTCGTAAGTCAACCCGAGCAAATCCCCCCACATGCTCATCTCGACGGCAATGTCGTCCAAATGATGACCGTTTTACGGCTATTTCACGTCTGGTTATCATGTGGTTGATGGCAGATTGACGGTCGCTTGATGACTTAGTTGATGACTGATTGATGTGTGCATTATCGACTAGCTCAACAGGCCGATAACATTGGCTCATTGATCATGTAGGCAGAGGTTATGTTGAAAACAACTTCAGGCACACGTTTCGGTTTTCCTGGAGTTGTTCTTGAGTTGCAGCGGGAGATTTGGCATTCTAAGTAAACGGCTACGAGCCAGCGTGATGCTCCAGACAGTGCTGCGGGGACGTTGACAGCGCTCGTCGGAGGATCAGATGGAAGGGAGCATTCAGTTTCATGATGGCGACAATGA
>CALLYL010000870.1 GCA_937859535.1 uncultured Myxococcales bacterium | reverse complement strand
CCGTAATCGCTTGATCGAAGCGAGTCCCTTTTTGCGCAAACTTTTGCACTTCGGGCATCGCTGACAGGGCATCAGCGCGCAAGGTGTCGACGATGATCAGCAGCAGATTCGGGGCCGCCGCGCCCATTCCGATGGCCCACAGCTCTGGATTGCCGACGATCGGAACGCCAAGTGGTACGCCTTCGCTGCGCGCACACAGCTTGAGATCACGCTGGGTGCCCGGTGGCTCTTTGTCGGTGCCGCTGAGCTCAATTTCGTACTTTTGCCAGCGGTTGAGCGTCGTCTGTCGTTCGGTCCAAACGCTGCGATCATCTAGGACCAGGGACAGATCGACGGGCGCTTTGCCGGGGTCAGTCTTTTTCGGCAGCAGGGCGGTGTGAAAACTCAGCTTGCCGTGTGCGGGCAGCGCCATCCGAAAGCGGTAGCAACCGGGCGATGGCAAAAGCAGCGATAGCTTGGACTCATAGACGCCGCGATAGCGATTCCACACCGGATCAAAGCGCGGTGGTGCGGTCGCTTCATGGGCGGGCTCAGGATACGTCTCGACGTTGGGCAGGCCAATCGCGACTTCCAGCACCCGCAGCGCGGTGTCGCCACGTAGGCCGCTGTAGGGACTGACCAGCTTGTAGGGCGTATCTAGGCTGGCGAGGACCGTTTGAAAGCTCGGTCCGGTGACCTCCGCGAGGCCTGCCACATCGGTGAGTCGCGCCCACAGCTTATCGCCCGGCGGCGGTGTCAGCGGTGGTAGCCGGGGCGCTTCGGGTTTGGGGCGCGGCTTGACCTCACGGCCCGGATCCGGCCCAGTCAGCGTTGATGGGGTCGACGTTGTCGGACTACATGCCAAAAGCCCGAGCGCAAGGCACGGTGCCGCCATCAGCCACGGCATGAACGGCTGACGAAAAGGTGGCACCGGCTTGCAAGAATCCGACGACATGACGACGGCAAATTGTTCCACAGAATCGGGAGGCTAGCAGCGCAAATTGGCTACATCTTGGTCAGGCCGCTGCCAAACGAAAACTCGGCGGGTGTGATGCCGCCCCCCGTGCCGTGTCGGTAGATGAGCTTGAACTGGAATGACGAGAAGCTGCCGGGCAGATCCAGGTTGACCTCCCAGCGCTCGAAGTCTTGGTCGATGTCGGATTTCCAGGACAACTGGTTCGCGGTGCCCGGGCTACCCATCGGAAGCTCTTTGGTCGTGACCCAACCGTCGGTAGAGTAGACGAGCTTTAGCACCTTGTCGTAGTCGAGGTCTTGGACGACAAACGCGAGCGTGCCCTTGACGCCAGTCGAGTCGAAGCGAGCGGTGGTGCTGGCGTAGTCCTGAGCCAGGGTCTGCCAGTCGCTGTCGCGCCACTGGATGGCATAGCGCTGACCCCCGTTGTCATCGAAGAACGTGCCCCCCGCGCCGTTTTCGTACCAGCCGGTGAACAGAAACGTGCCTCGGAAGCTGTCGCTCTTGACCGGGATGTGCCACTCCTCGTAGCCGTCGCCGTGCGTGGTGAAGTAGTTGCCAACGGCGGTGACCGGATCGGTGCGCCCAGCCTCCCGAAAGACGACCCCGACCTTCTTCTTCGACAGATCGGCACCAGCGACGGGTTTGACTCGCAGCTTGATAAACACCGTCATGGAGCGGCAGCCAAAGCGGCTGTTGCAGGCCGAGCCATCGCGCCAAAACTCTTTATAGTACTGAACTTGTGAGGTGTCTCGTCGACCACTGAGTTGGACCCAGTCGCTCTGGCTATACGCGATGACGCCTTGCTCGATGGAGTCCATCGGCGGGCTGGCAGGATCGCACGAGGGAATCAGGCCAGCGACGGTGGCGATCAAAGAACCGAACGCGAAGGTGCGGGCGGTGGGCGCGGTCGCAGAGGCCAGCGCGGCTTCGATGGACTCAGAAAATGTTCGGCGGGTGTGATCGGACATGGCAGAACCTCTTGTAGCGGCAAGGGGAGGGCGAGGCGCGGCACCGAAGCGCTGGGGTTTGGCGATGCGGGCGGACGTAGCGACTGCGGAGTTTCTATATCAGCTTGTGGTCCGGCGCGACAGCGCGATCCGGGACTCATCCGGTCACCGCATCGCGTTGGAATCGCGGTACGATGAGCATCCGCATGCGCTTACGGCTTGCCGTGGTGGAACCGACAGAGGATCCAGTCCTTGATGCTGGTGATGCAGTCACTCGCAAGGTTGTACTTCCTGAGGATCGTGCTCGTCGTTTGGAAGAGCTGACCGGTGGCTGGGACGCGCTTGGGGCACTGGATGGGATGCGGGTCTTCATTGCTCAGCGTGCCCAGCTGGAACTGCGGATCGGGGCCCTCGGGGTGCGACCGGCCGTCGAAGAGTCGACCCGGCTGAACTCGCTGCTGGTGAGGGGACTCACCGAGTCACAGCAGCTCCATCTGGTGTCCGATGAGCGGCTGTTGAGTCAGGTTGGCTGGCCCATTCGACTGCTTCACGGCACGGTCGTGACGCGCTCAGGTTGGAGCGGCGGCGAGACAGAGCATCGTTTCGTCGTGAGCTATCGCTTTTTCGAGCACAGCGGTGAGGCGTTGCTGCAAGTCGGCGATGAGACCCTGCTTCGTGAGCATCGCGACGATCTGCTGGCGCTCTTGCGAAGTGGCTGGCCGCTGTGGACACCGTCGACCGGGGTCGCCGTGTTGTCCGAACTGTGGCAGTAGCCGAGGCCTCGCGGGCACTCATCCCTCTTCCGTCCATGCCCTGCCTTTCTCTATGATTAGGAAATGTTTTTCAAAACACATTTATTTGCTCTGTCTAT
>CALLYL010000869.1 GCA_937859535.1 uncultured Myxococcales bacterium | reverse complement strand
CGCCCGGAAGATCACCGTCGTGGAGGACACCACGGTGGACCGGGGCGGCGGCGCGATCGAGACCGACTTTGGCGAGATCGACGCGAGGATCGCCAGCCAGCTCCACGAGCTCGAGGAGAAGATCCTCGGTTTCTGGCAGACCAGCAAAGTGTTCGAGGAGAGCTTGGCAGAGCTGGACCCGAAAACCGGCCAGCCCAAGCCTCTGTTTGTATTTTATGAAGGCCCACCGACGGCCAACGGCAAGCCGGGTATTCACCACGTCCTCGCTCGCGCTTTTAAAGACGTGATTCCTCGCTATAAAACGATGCGGGGCTTTCGGGTGCCGCGCAAAGCGGGCTGGGATTGTCACGGTCTTCCCGTCGAAGTCGAGGTGGAAAAGCGGCTCGGTCTGCGCGGTAAGCAGCAAATCGAAGAGCTGGGCATCGCCGAGTTTAATCGTCAGTGTCGCGAGAGCGTATTCCGCTACATCGGCGACTGGGACAAGCTGACCGAGCGGATCGCGTTCTGGGTCGACACCGAGCACCCATATCGCACCCTCGACAACGACTACATCGAGACGTGCTGGTCGCTGCTACGAACGCTGTGGGATCGGAGCCTGCTCGTCCGTGATTACAAGGTGACCAAGCACTGTCCACGCTGTGGCACCTCGCTGGCCGAGGCAGAAGCCGGTCAGGGCATGAAAGAGGATGTCGAAGATCCTTCCGTGTTCGTGCGGCTACGACTCCTGCCCGGCCAGAAGCTGCCCTGCCCGCCCGCAGTGACGGGAGACTGCAACGTCTCGGTGATGATCTGGACAACGACGCCGTGGACGCTACCGGCCAACACCGCCGCCGCGCTCAGCGACAAGGCCAGCTACGGCTGTTACAAGATTCCGGGTGATGACAAGCGGGCCGAGGAGTACCTGATCCTGCTCGCCAGCCAAGCGGACTCGGTGTTAAAGGGCAGCAAAGCCGAGTGCGTCGCAGCAAACATCGTCGGGGCGGACTTGGTCGGTCTGCGCTACCAGCCATTGTTCGATTGTCACGTCAACCTGCACGGCCAGCCCGTCGACACCGCCAACGCCTACCGCACCCTGACCGATTCCACCGTCGAGGCCTCCGAAGGCACCGGCATCGTCCACATCGCCCCCGCCTACGGTGACTTAGAAGTCGGGCGTCGCCACGATCTGCCGGTGCTGTTCTCGGTTGGACTCGATGGCTTGGTGCTGTCCGCGCTACCGAAGTTTGCGGGCAAGTTCTTCAAGGAGGCCGACTCGCTGATCATCCGCGATTTGAAGGAACGTGGCCTGTTGTGGTCGTCGGGGCGCATCCGACACAGCTACCCGTTTTGTTGGCGCTGTGACACGCCACTGCTCTATTTCGCCAAGACGAGCTGGTACATCAAAACCACCGCCGTCCGCGACCAGCTCCTCGAACAAAACCAGCGCATCGGTTGGTATCCCGAGCACATCCGCGATGGACGATTCGGCGACTGGCTGCGCAACAACGTCGACTGGGCGATCTCTCGTGAGCGCTATTGGGGCACGCCGCTGCCGCTGTGGATCTGCGACGGATGCGGTGACATCGAGTGCATCGGCAGCATCGCGGAGCTATCTGCGCGCATGCGCCGCAACGTCAGCACCGACGAGGCGTTCGATCTCCATCGTCCCTACGTCGACTCGCTGTATTGGTCCTGCACCGGTTGCCAAAGCGGAACCCGTCGTCGCATCCGCGACGTCATCGACTGCTGGTTCGACTCGGGTGCGATGCCGTTTGCGCAACATCACTATCCGTTCGAGCACAAAGACAACTTCTCGCAGCTCTTTCCAGCGGCATTTATCAGCGAAGGCGTCGATCAGACCCGAGGCTGGTTCTACACGCTGCATGCACTCGGCGTCCTTCTGCGCGGCGGACCGGCGTTCGAAAACTGCATCGTGCTCGGCCACATCCTCGACGACCAAGGCCGCAAGATGTCCAAGCGCCTCGGCAACATCGTCGATCCGTGGACGGTGCTTCATGCCGAGGGTGCCGACGCGCTGCGCTATTACCTGTACACCGCATCGCCCCCGGGTCAGCCACGGCGCTTCTCACAGACGCTGGTGCAAAAATCGCTGCGGCAGTTTTTGCTGACGCTGTGGAACTGTTACAGCTTCTACGTCACCTACGCAGAGGTCGAGTTCGAAAGGCTCGGCAAGGATGAGATTCCGACGTCGGAACGACCGCTCATCGACCTGTGGATCTTGGGCTCGCTGCAACGGCTCGTCCAGAGCACCACCGCAGGCCTCGAACGCTACGACATCACGCAATCGGCGCGCGGAATTGCCGATTTTGTCGATATCCTCTCAAACTGGTATGTGCGTCGCTGTCGGGATCGGTTCTGGTCGAGCCTCGACGGACCGGGTGGCGAGGTGGGCGGTGCCGTCGAGCGAGACAAGCGGGCAGCCTATCAAACGCTGCACACCTGCCTGATCACCATCGCGCAGCTTGTTGCACCGTTTGCACCATTTATCGCCGAGGAGCTGTGGCAAAACCTGAAGCGACGCACCGATCCGCAAGCCCCGCTGTCGGTCCATCTGTCACGGTGGCCCGAGGCGGACAGTGTGCTGCTTTCGCAGACAGAGCAGCTTCGCGCAGAGATGGAGGTCGCTCTCAAGGTGGTTTCTCTCGGGCGGGCGGCAAGGCAGGACCAAAACCTGAAGACGAGACAGCCGCTGAAGGCTGCGCTCGTCCAAGTTCCCTCGGCGACAGCCCGTCGAGCCATTGAGCGATTTCAGCAAGAAGTCTGCGAGGAACTAAACGTCGAGGGAGTCTCGTTCGCAGAGGAAGGCCAGGAACTGGTTCGCTACACGCTTCGTCCAAACCTGCCCAAGCTCGGCAAAAAGCTCGGCAAACGGGTCAAGCTGATCCAAGACGCGATGGCGCAGCTTTCCGTCGAGCAGGTCAAACAAATCGCCATGCTGGTACTCGGTGAACGTCCGATCGTGATGGCAACGCAAGAAGGTCCGATCGAGCTACTTCCCGATGAAATCTTGCTATCGGCGCAGTCTGCCGAAGGACTTGCGGCACGCACCGAAGACGGTCTGGTTGTCGGCATCACCACCGAAATCACACCCGAGCTGCGCGACCGAGGCATTGCCCGCGAACTCGTCCGCGCCATCGGTGAACTCCGCAAAAAGGCCGGCTGCAAGGTTTCGGATCGGGTCACCGTCGGCTATGTGACCAGTGATGAAGTAGCTGCGGCGGCGATTCAGCGCCTGAGCGAGCAAATTTGTGCCGAGACGCTGTCCACGCTGTCTCCGTCTCCACTTGCTGCCGCAGATACCCAGTCGACTGTCGAGCTAGACGATTCGACGATCGAGATCACGCTCAAGCGCTAATCACCAAACTCTCCGGTTCCGGTGCTACGCCTGGGCGTAAGGCCGGTTCGCGGCGAGCCGAATGATCTCGAAGTCCTCGGGATCCAGCTCGAGATACGGCCCTAGACAAGGCGGCAGTCCCGATAGCTCCTGGAGATCGGCCCGTCTGGCCACGGTCACTTGCTGCCGACCATCATCCAGAACCATCACTAGCATGCCCGGCGGAGCCGCCGCCGCCGACACCACGGCTCTGGTCAACGCCACCCGCGTCACCTCAGCACCATCGCGGTGCTCGACAACGTTTCCGAAGATCCGAATCTGCTGACGGGTCCGCCACCGCACCCGCAGCAGCAGAAACAGCGGGACCATCGCCGCCGTCGAAAAAACGGCAAACGGCAGCCGCCACGGCTCGGGCAGAAGCAACCCCACACACAGGCCGCCGAGTGGAAGCACCAGCGATAACATCACCGTCCTTAACACTTCCTCGGCAGGCGGAGGACCGCCGACAACGGAAAACCACGGGGACTGGGGAAGCGCTGCCATCTGCGACATGTTGGACCCTGTCTGCTACTCGAGCTCACAGTCTAGCGCAAGCTGATATCGGATCGCTCCTCGCGTCTGCCCGCCTATGCCAACGTAGGTGACAGAACCACCTCGCAACGCTAAGTTTCCCCCATGCTTCTCTGTCGATTTCTTTTTGTGCTCGTTTTCGCGCTCGTGGTCTGTGGCACAACCGCTACATATGCGACAGCGCAAGACCCGGATGTGGCCGCCAAGCAAGCCTATGGCCGTGGTGCCGAGTTGTTTAAGAATCGGCGCTTCACAGAGGCCGCAGCCGCGTTTGAGGAAGGCAACAAGCTCAAACCACATCCTGCCTTTCTGTATAACCTTGCGCTGACCTATCGGGCGCTCGGGCAGCCAGCCAAAGCGATCGAATACTATGAGGGCTATCTTCGCGACTCACCGGGTGCCACGGATCGGGCTTCGATCGAGGCAGCAATTGTCGAAGAACGGCGAAAATTACCGACCGCGCCGCTAACAAAAAGTGAATCGGGGCCAGAGGGCACACCCTTTTATAAAAAGTGGTGGTTCTGGACCGCAACGGGGGCTGCGGTGGTCGCGCTTGGCGTCGGCCTAGGCGTCGGGCTTTCGCGTCCCACGATGGCATCCTATCGAGAGGTAACTTGGCAATGACGGGGTTTGGTACACGAACTTGGGGTCGACTGGCGTTGCTTGGTGCCATCTCGCTGTCGACGAGCTGCCAAAAAAAAGCTGTCTGCGACGACGTTCCAGGAAGCTGTCTGGCGCTCACTGTCATCGGACAGGGCCCATTTGACGAGCTGCGCACCGAGCTGACGCAACCGGGTGGAAACAATCGCGTCGGCACCACCAGTGGCAACATCGACCTGCCGCTGACCTTGCGCGTACTGCCACCGCCGGGCGTCTCATCGACGAGCGTCTCTGGAGTAACCGTGACAGGAGTACGCGCCTCTGCCGACCAAGCCACGGGGAGCACTCCGCCGGGATTCACCTGGCCGGAAGGTGCCCACATCGAGGCGACGGTCTCGCTGGAAGGTGCTCTTGTCGACGGTGGAGTAGACGACGGATCATTGATTGATCAGGGCGGCTCACCGGACCTGACGATGCCAGATCTAGCAGGACCACCACCGACGCTGCGCTGGACCCAAGAAGCCACAGTGGGCACGCTGCGGCAAGAGCTTTATGGCGTCTGGTCAGGGGCTGCCAGCCAAACCTTCGCGGTGGGTCAATCGGGCGTGATTCTGACCCGATCCGGTACAACCTGGGGCCAAGAAGCCTCGCCCACCACGACCAGCCTGCATGGCGTCACGGGATTTGTGGGAAATGGCACCTGGGCGGTCGGCCAAACTCCTGGGGCGTGGCGACGCGGCGCAAGCTGGGGCGGCGATGCCATGGGCCTCACCCTTCAGCCAGCCGACACCGTCTGGTCCGTCTCTTCCGGCGGCACGGCGGGCGAGCTGTGGGCAGGTAGCGACAACGGCAAGGTCTGGAAGCGCACGGGGCCGACGGGCGGCAATGGAACCTGGACCTCTGAACAAGCGCTCCCGGCAGGAAACTCCGTATTCTCTGTGTCGTACTCAGGTGGAACCGTGTTCGCAGTGGGTCAGCGCGGTTGGGTCGGCGTACGACGCAGTGGTGTCTGGCAGAACTACCAGTACACCGATCTCGCGGGCTCAACGATGGGCCGCGCTGACGCACTGTATGGAGTCTCCGCGCTCAACGCCGACTCGGCGGTGGCAGTCGGCACCAAAGGCTTGGCGGTGCGCTACACAACAGGAAGCTGGAAGCCTGGAACGGTCAAGATCGATCCGAACGGCAATGAGTTCAACGCCGTCTGGACGAGCGCATCCGGTCGCTCGTACGCAGTCGCCTACAACGGTCTGATCGTCCGACTCGACAGCAACCTATCTGCTACCCAGCTCCGCAGCGATCTCACCCAAAGCCTGTATGGGATCTTCGGCACCAGCGAGACGGACATTTACATCGTCGGTGTGCGCAATACCAGCGATGCCCTCATCCTCCACGGCACCCCGTAACTACTCGGCGCGACTGCTGCCAAACACGATCAGCGCGGGACTCCCATCGGTGGTCGGAACCAAGTGCAGCGGCGTGTCATACGCGGATTCGAGCAACGGGACTGTCAACACCTCACTCGGAACCCCGCAGGCCAGTAGGCGACCTTGAGCGAGCAGTGCCACCCGATCGGCTTGTCTGGCCATGTTCAAATCGTGCACCGACCACAGCACCGCCAAACCTTCCGTCGCCAAGCGACGAATCAGCGTCAGCATGCCGACCTGATGTTTCGGATCAAGGTGTGCCAGCGGCTCATCGAGTAGCAGCACGTTGGGCTTCTGCGCCAAGGCCAGCGCCAGGAGCACCCGCTGCCTTTCTCCTGCCGACAGCTCGCCGAAACGCCGATTGGCTAGGTCCGCGACACCAACCGCCGACAGCGAGTCATTCACTACCGCATCGTGATCCACGTCCTCGTGACGGTGAGGATAGCGACCCATTGCAACCAGCTCGCGGACCGTGAAATCAAACGCCGGAATGACGGATTGCTCGACGACGGCCAGCCGACGGGCCCGAGCTTCTGGATCGAGCGTCGAAAGCTCATGCTGCCCGTCAGCGTCGCAAAGAAACACCGACCCAGCCGCTGGTCGTTGCAAGCCCGACAGCACATGAATCAGCGTGGTCTTGCCAGCACCGTTTGGACCAATGAGCGCGAGCAGCTCACCGGGTCGCAGCTCCAAGTTGAGCCGGTCGAACACCGAGCGCTCGCCGTAGGAAAATCCGAGCTCACGGGCGACGATCATGTCAGCGTCCCCAACCGTGAACGCCGCAGCAGCAGTGACAGGAAAAATGGCACACCCACCAGCGCAGTAAGAATACCGACAGGTATCTCGATCGGAGCGAGCAGCGAGCGTGCCACCGTGTCGCACAGCGGCAGAAATGCCCCGCCAAACAGGATCGTCGCCAGCAACAGCCGACGATGAGACGGTCCGACGATCCGTCGCATGATATGCGGCACCACCAGGCCCACAAAACCTATCGTCCCACACGCCGCCACCACCAGTGCGGTGAGCAGTGACGACAAGAGCAGCAGTTGTCGCTTGTGGTGCGTCACTTGAACCCCCAGGTGCTGCGCCATCGCATCGCCGAGCGAGAGCACATCGAGCACCCGCGACTGTCGGACCAACAGCAGCGCCGTCGGAATTGCCAGCACCGTTAACAGCCCCAACGTCGGCCACTGACCTGTCGCCAGACTTCCGAATAGCCAATAGACCAAGCTCTGGACCTGATCGGTTCGGCTCGCGAACAGCACGATGCCCGTAAGCGCCGACAACAGCGAGCCCAGCGCCACCCCGACGAGAATCAGTGCGCCTTGGTCAAAGTAGAGTTGCAATCGTAGCTCCGAGGCCAAAAGTAGAATCGCCGTCGACAACAGCGCACCCAAGAACGCCCCGAGCGGCAGCGCGACCAGCGAGCCCTCGCGATGGAGCAAGATCACGACCGCCGCGCCAAACGTCGCCCCGCTGACCGTGCCAAGCACGTACGGATCGGCGAGCGGATTGCGAAACACACCTTGCATGACACCACCTGACAGCGATAGTGCCGCTCCACAGACGACCCCCAGCAAGACCCGAGGCAGCCGCAAATCAAAAAAGATGGTAACCAGCGGCGACTCTCCCTCGGCGTGACCCTGTAGACGAGCCCAAAAACCGGGAATAACGTCACCGAGCGGCACATGCACCGAGCCGATCAAACAGGACACCACCACCGACGCCAACAGCAGCGCCAGGAGGGTTCCCCACTGCCCGACATTCCGACCCGACATCGGCACAGCTTACGGCGGAAACGCGCTCGGGTGGATGTGCTGAGCGTACGATCGCAGCGCCAAACCCAGCCGCGAGGAGCCGTGGACCGCCGCATTGATGCCAAACACTCGTCGGCTACGCACCGCTGGCACGCTCTGTAGCACTGTCTGCGCGGTGAGCAGCGGCAACTGGTTCTGATCGATCAGGATCACGTCGGGCTGCTGACGCAGCAGTTCTTCGACGCTAACAGGCTTGTGGTGGCGCAGGTGCCCGAACACATTCTTCGCCGCACACCGCTCGACCAGCTCGTCCTCGGGAGTCTCCGCTCCAGCGGCGAACAGGTTGCCACGCGGCCCCGCATAGAGCACTGCCACCCGCGACCGCGACGAGCCATGGAGCTTGGACTCGATTGCCGCCATCTCGGCGCGGGTCTGTTCGATCAAGCGCTCCGCCGAGCGGGTGTCTCCATCAACCAATTGTCCGACGGTCCGCAGTAGCGCAAAGACATCTTGACTACCTTGCATACCGGCCCCAGACCGTCCCCCGGCGTACGCCACGATCGACAGCGCGGCGAGCTGCTTGTGAACGCTCTCGGTCCCGCCCAACACCAAATCGGGCTGTAACTTCACGATGCGTTCCAGGTCCGGTGCCAGTGACTGTCCGAGCGGCAGCGCCGACTGAACCTCGATCGGATTGTCAGAGGACTGGGTCATCCCGACCACCCGGGAGGCCGCTCCCAGGTCGACCAGCATGTAGGCGTAGAGCGCCGGCCCGAGCACCACAATCCGCTGCGGCTGCTTGGCCAATTCGACAGTGCGGCCTTCCCCATCGGTGATTCGGACCGGAAAGCCAGCCTGCGCCGTACCCGCAATCGCCCACAGGACGAACGCACAGAACCACCGCATGGCCCGCTTGCCCATCAGCAACCGAATGTAGGTAGGCATCATCATGTTCAGGGAACCCTTAGTACCGTTGCCTCGTGCCCCACCGCAACTAGCAATTGCCGCTCCTTCACATAGACTAGCGCGGCACCCAGGCTGCTTGCGACGGGAACCTGGCTCACGACCCGGAACTTGTCGCTCTCCACGCGGAGCTGCCAGACCAAGCCCTCCTGCGTGCTGACCCACACAAGCGGCCCGCCTAAGTGGTTTGTGCCCACCACCGAAAATGCAAACACCTGCGCCTGTTTCCCATCCTGTTTCAGACGGGCAGCATCAAGCGGAACCAAGCGCCCGGGTTCGATCCGCAACAGGTGGAGGTTGGGATCACTCTCACCGACGGAACAGCTTGTCACCACCAGCAGATTGCCGACAATTGCCAGTCCGTTTACGCCACGTTGCGCCGTCGGATTGTAGCGAACCCGCGCCATGCGCTCAGCCACCAGCCCGGCCTCGCTTGCCCGAATCCGCAGCATCGTCAGATCTCCGTCTTCCGAGCCAGTGATCACCACGTCATCTCGCCACGGCAGCACCGCACGAATGTGGCGCAGCGGGAACGGGCTCGGCACCGGTTGCGGTGAACGAACATCCATCTGCCCGGCCAACGACACGCTCCAGCGGCCAATTCGCCACAGCGTGACAAAGCCGGACTCGTGACCAATGACCAAGATGGGCTCTGAGCCGATTCGAAACTGGGTTGCGCTCGTCGCTGAACCAAACTTCTTATCAAACTCGACCAGGCTGCGCAGCGACAGCCCATCAGACTGATGGCTCCACACCGCCAGCGACTGCTCATCATGCCCCGAGACGAGCCGTCCACCGTCGATCGCCGCAATCATCTGCACGCCCTCCCCTGACGGCAAAAGCTGCGACTGACGAAGCCGAGGCCCGTGGAGCGCTCCCGGTTCTGGCACCTGCCAAAGCTGGAGCGAACCATCCCAACGTCCGACGACAAATCGTCCATCTGGAAACGCGAGCGCGGTCTGCGCCATGTTGTAGGTAGTCCCAATCTTGACGGGGATTGGAAGCACAGGAGCGCGGCTCGGTGCCTCGGCCTGTGCCAGCGTCGCCATGACCAGGGCCACGGCGATACAGGCACTATGGACAAACCACCTCATCGAAAGATTCCCAGCGCCTCGATCGCGTCGGCCAAACGCTCAATGCTCTGCTCGAATCGATCGCTATGGTTCGGCAGTGGCGAGGTCAGCTTGTGCAGGCCCTTGCGAACCCGCAGCCAGTCGACAAAGGCACGGGTGAAGCGAGCGTTTTTCCACAGATCGTGAACGAAAGTTCCCCAAATCTGCCGTTCGACATCAATCGCTCCGTCGGGCCCAGCATCGCTTTCAAACAGGGGCAGGGCCCCGCGATACAGCGGCTTGCCCGTGTGGATCTCGTAGCCTTCGATGTCGCCCGCATCGCCGAGCGGATTGTGCGGACTCGGCGAGTAGCGACAGGGACGCACCAGCTTGTCGCGCTGAAACGCAAAGTCGATCGCAAGCAACCCAAGTCCGGGCACCGAGCCCATGTTGGACTCAGTCTGATCAGGATCGAACAGCGTGCCGCCGAGCATCTCAAAGCCACCGCAAATCCCGATCAGGGGTGTCTTGCCCGCCTGAAAAAGCAGCTCATCGGCCAGCCCGCAGCGCCGCAAGTAGTCGAGATCCCAGACGGTGTTTTTTGATCCCGGCACGATGATCGCGTCCGGAGCACCCAGCTCATCGACTCGCCGGACGAATCGCAGCGACACATGTTCCTCGGCGGACAGGTGCTCGAAATCGGTGGCGTTGGCGATGTGTGGCAAATAGAGGATCGCGATGTCGATCTCAGGATGAGGACAGCGACGGGGACGAATCCGATCTTCTTCCTCGATCGACAGGTCCAGATACGGCAGAACGCCCAGGCTGGCGGTGCCAATGTGGGGTCGAATAAAGTCGAGCCCACCATCGAGGATCTTGGGATCGCCGCGAAACTTGTTGATCAGAAAGCCACGCACTCGGGCCGCATCACTCGGCTCGGTCAACGACAACACGCGTAGCGTGCCAAGGATGTCCGCGAACACCCCACCTTTGTCGATATCGGTGACGATGTGTACGTCTGCGTTGAGTCGACTCGCCAGCCCAAAGTTGACAACATCGAGCGCCCGCAGGTTGGGCTCGGCACAGCTTCCGGCCCCCTCGACGACGATTAGATCATAGTCACGCCGCAGCATCTCAATCGCCGCATCGATCGCTTGCCACTTCAGGGATTGCAGCTTGTCCGACCCGAAATACTCCGCCGAGCTCACGTCGGCGTAGGGCTTGCCGAAGAGAATGAGCTGGCTCACATCGTCGGCCTTCGGCTTGAGCAGGATTGGGTTCATCGCCACCGTCGGAACCTGCTTCGCTGCTCGCGCCTGCACCGCCGTCGAACGCGCGATCTCTTCGCCCAGCGCCGTCGCATAGGAGTTGAGCGACATGTTCTGCGACTTGAGCGGAGCCACCCGCAGTCCTCGTCGCGCATACAGTCGACACAGCCCGGCGACAAGAGTGGTCTTGCCCGCGTGCGAGCTGGTCCCGAAAATCGCTATCGGCGCTTTGTTCATACAGGCAGGCTCCGCGCCGTCTGGTACCGGCAGACCGCCACTCGCTGGAACCGACTACTACTTGTAATCGGTGGTCTCTTGCTCGTGAAAGCCGTTTAAGCTCATGCAGCGACGGAAATGATCGTCTACCCGCGCTTTGACCTCGGACTTTTCATCGCCGGACATCCCGGCTCGCCACGGCACTTTGCCCATCGCATATTCCGTACAAAGGTCTTTTTGGCGCTCAACCAGCTCCGACGACGTATCGTCGCGCTTCCACGCTTTGTGGGACTCGGTACAGCCAACGAGCCCAACAGAACCAACAAGCAAAATCGACAGGCCAATCTTTGTCATGTGCGCTCTCCCCATGGGCTTTGATGGGCGCACTTTTGCACAAAATCGGCGGCAATTTTCAAGTCAGTTGCCCAACCCCAGCAGCCGCTAGGGATGAACGGGGGTCGCGCTGGTTGTGCAGGCCAGCTCGCCCAACGACTCGAGGCCGGTGTTTTTCAAATGCGACACCTCGATGCGATGAATCGTGGGTGACAACGTGCTTACCACGACCTCTGGAACGCCGTTTGAGTCCACGTCCATCACCGCATCAAATCGGAGTTGCGTCGACACCAAGGTACTGATTCGCAGCGGCACGGTGCGCTCGGGGCGTCGCCCCGGTGTCAGAAACACCACATGGGCGGCCACGGCTTTGTTCGCACCACCCACGCAGCGCACTTCATCGAGTCGCTCGCGAACCCCGTCCCCATCGAGATCCACCAGCCAAGTCGTCAACGGCGATGCTGCCGCAGGTTGACCGATCTGCTTCTTCCCCAGCTCACCACAGGAATCTCGCATCCCGCGAAGCTGACTCGGCGTCTCGGGCATGTGCTCGGCAGGCACCGGCGGCACGAGCAACACCGGATACGCCGCGTCAGACCACAGCACCACCTGCGACTCCAGGTCGCCCACGGCAACTCCGATCAAATCGAACGCTGGCTGCGGCTTGCCATCCAGCGTGCAGTGGCTCAGCCCCGCAAGCCGTAACGAGATCACCGCCGTGCTCGGCACACGTGCCTCGATCGTCGCCGGCAGTAGCGACACACAGTCTGCGCCGAGCCGACGTTGTCCCCGATCGTGACAGTACAGCGGCACAGCACGGTGCTCATGGATGACAAACAGAACGGCGCGACCCTCGGTCACTTGACTGAGCGGCTCCGCGAGCGGTGGCAGCGGTGGCGCGGTCGGCAGCGGTCCCGCCGCGTAATCGATCCGGTTGCAAGCCACGGCGCAGAGCAGCGGCGCGACGCACGCAACCACTGCGCGTGCGATGGTCATGGCCGCCTACTTTTTGCCTTTTTTGGCGGGCTTGGTAGGTGCCGCAACGACATCCACCAACTCGACATCGAACACCAGCATCCCGTGCGGGCCACCGGGTCGACGCGGCGTGTCTCCGTAGGCCTGGTCGGACGGAATCCACATCCGACGTTTTTCGCCCGGCACCATCAGTTTCAGCCCCTCTTGCCAGCCCTTGATGAGCAGGTCGATCGGAAACTGCGCCACAAACCCCGCGCCCTTCTTTTCTGAGGTATCGAACAGCTTGCCGTCGGTCATCCAGCCGGAGTAGCGGACCTTGACCTCGCAGCCAGCCGTTGGATGAGCCGATCCGGTGCCTTTGGTGAGTACCTTGCTAACCAGACCGGTCTTGCTCTTTTCACCATCGGCAGGTGGACCCGCCACATCGGACGGCGCGGGCAGATCGGGCAGCGGAGGCTTGGCCGCCTCGGCAGGCTTGTCGTCAGCAATTGCCACAACTGGTGAGGCAACTCCCAGCAGACCCAAAACAGCGAACCAAAGGACTGTACGCATACGGTCACTTTACTTTGCCGACTCCGCGCTCGGCAATGCGGTATAACGCCGCGCCATGGAACCGGTCGATAGCGACGACCTGCCGGTCTCGCCCGTACGCGCTGCGCTGCCTCGGCTTCTTTCGTTTGCGAAAGACGGCAGTCGTCTGCTCCGTTGTCTGGGAGCAGTCGGCCCGCTGCAAGCCCTGCTCATTTCGCGGCTCGTCGAGAGCCTGCCCGCCAAGTCTTTGCCATTGGTCGCAGTGGTGGCCGACGAACATTCCGCCCGAGCACTCCGCAAGGACTTGCAGTTTTTTCTGCATCGCGGTCAAGCGAGCGACGATCCAGCAGCGTCGGACCCGGTGATTGGGTTGCCCGAGCTGGATGTGACACCGTGGGACGATGCCTCGCCCGAACGGGCCGCCGTACTGTCACGGATGTCGACGCTGTTTCGATTGTCTCAAGGCAGTTTGCTGTCGGCCCAAGTCGTCGTTGCATCGGTGGATGCACTGGCCCGCAAAGTTGTGCCAAAGGAAGCGTTTGCCGATCTCGTCGACATCATCGCTGCTGAGGAAGAGCTTGATCGCGATCAAACCATCAAGCGCCTGGCCCAAGGCGGTTACACCCGTGCGCCCGTCTGTGAAGATCCGGGAACATACGCAGTACGAGGCGGTGTACTCGATGTGTTCGTGCCGCTGTATCGGTTCCCGGTACGGATCGAGTTCTACGGTGATCTCGTCGAGACTTTGCGATTTTTCGATCCGACCTCGCAACGCACGCTGCGCAAAACCGACGAGATTTACATCCACCCGGTACGCGAGACGATCCTCACCCGAGGGCACAAGCTGCGCGAACGGCTGCTTGAGGTTGGCGACCTAGCGGTACATCCGTCGTCACGGACCCGGCAAGTGCTCGAGCAAGTCGAATCGGGCGCGGACTTCTTCGGCGTCGAGTCGCTGATTCCGGCCTTTCATGCGCAAATGGCCTCGATTCGCGACTATCTGCCCGAGCAGACCACCTTCGTCGTCGTCGAGCCTCATCGGCTTTATGACTCGCTCTCGGATCTTCACCGGGATGGAGACGCCGCCTACCAAAAGCGGCTGGCCGAGCACAAACTGGCCTTCCCACCCTCCGATTTTTATCTGAATGGTACCGAGCTGAAGGCGCTGCTCCGTGGTGGCGATACCAAGTCGAGCCTGTGCGTTGAGCTGGACCCCCTGGTGATTGCTGGCGAGGATGCAGGCGTCCCAACGGTGAAGCTGTGCGGCGAAGATCATCGTCTGCTCGCCGCCGAGCTCCAGCGCGGTCAGAAGGAAAAACACGAGCACATCTTAAAGCCGCTGGTGAGCGTGCTCCGCAAACATCAGGACGACGGCGTGCGCTCGGTGATCGTCGCTGGCAGTTTGCAGGGTGCGGAACGGCTGGAAGCGCTGCTCCGTGGTTATGGACTCAAACCGATCTTGCACCGACCGGGTCTGTCGTCGCTGGCTGTGGAACAAAGGAGTGGCGAGACGCTACATCGCTTCGATCTGCTCGACAGCGATCCAACTCTGCTCGGACGGCTGGAGATCCGGGTTGGACCGCTGTTGCGCGGCGTCGATCTACCGCTCGATCGTGCGTCGATTTTTTCGGAAGCCGAGATTTTTGGCGAAAAGGCGATTCGCAAGGCGACCAAGACCTCAAAAAAACCATCGCTCGGGGATCTCAAAAACCTAGAGGTCGGTGGCTACGTCGTACATCCGCTGCATGGCGTCGGGCGTTATCGCGGGCTCACCAAGCTACCGGTGCGCTCGGGCGGCACCGCGATCGACTTCATGCACATCGAATACGACGGCGGACAGCTCTACCTGCCAGTGTGGCGACTGAGCGAGGTCCAACGCTACGTCGGTGCCGAAGGCATGACGCCGAAGCTCGACCGCATGGGCGGCGAGACCTGGCAAAAGACCCGCAGCAAGGTCGTCCGAGAGATCCAACAAGTCGCCGAGGAGCTGCTGAAAATCTATGCCCAACGGCAGGCGCTCCCCGGTCATGCGTTTGTGCTCGATAGCGATGCGGAGCAGCTTTTTTCCGAGTTCGAAGCGACCTTCCCATTCGAGGAAACGCCGGACCAAGAGCGGGCCATTGGCGATGTGCTCGGCGATATGGAACAGGGTCGACCGATGGATCGTTTGGTCTGCGGCGACGTCGGCTACGGCAAGACAGAAGTCGCGATGCGGGCGGCGGTGAAAGCGGTACTCGCCGGAAAACAGGTCGCGGTGCTTGCACCAACCACGGTGCTCGTCGAACAGCATGCGGCGACATTTGCGAGCCGGATGCAGACCTTGCCGGTCACCGTGGCCTCTCTGTCGCGGTTCCGTTCACGCAGCGAGCAGCTTAAGGAACTCAAGGATCTCAGCGAGGGCAAGCTCGATATCGTCGTCGGTACCCATCGACTGCTGTCGACGGATGTTCGCTTCCGCGACCTGGGACTGGTGATCGTCGATGAAGAGCAGCGCTTCGGCGTCAAGCACAAGGAGCGGCTGCGGCAGTTTCGCTCTCAGGTTGACACGCTCACTCTGACGGCGACACCGATTCCGCGCACACTGCACATGGCGCTGTCGGGCATTCGCGAAATCTCGATCATCTCGACGGCACCGGCGGATCGGCTGGCGATTCGCACGATCGTGGCACGTGAGTCGGATGACCTCATCCGCGATGGCATCCAGCGCGAGCTAAAACGCGGCGGCCAGGTCTTCTTCGTCCACAACCGGGTCGAGACCATTGGCAAGTGGGCACGTCGTCTCCAAGAGCTGTGCCCCGGATTACGAGTCCGCGTTGGTCACGGCCAAATGGAAGCCGAAGAACTCGAGCAAGTGATGCTCGATTTCGTCGAGGGTCGCGCCGATGTGCTGCTGTGCACCACGATCATCGAAAGCGGGCTCGATATTCCCCGCGCCAACACCATGTTCGTCGACCGGGCCGATACCTTTGGCCTATCGCAGCTTTATCAGCTTCGCGGTCGGATCGGTCGCTCGACGCAGCGTGCCTTTTGTTACCTGCTGATTCCGCCCGAAGCCAACATGACTGCCGATGCCAAGCAGCGACTGCACGTCCTGCAGCGGTTTTCGGATCTGGGCTCGGGATTTTCCATCGCCAGCCACGACTTGGAAATTCGCGGTGCCGGCGATCTCCTCGGGACGAGACAGTCGGGCACCATCGCGGCGGTCGGCTTCGAAATGTACACCCGCATGCTCGAAGAGGCCGTCGCTGAACTGCGTGGTCAGCCGCTCGAACGACCGCTCGATCCGGATCTAACCTGCGACCTGCTCGCCTATATTCCCGAGGAGTTTTTGCCAGATACCGGCCAGCGGCTCGATTTCTATCGCAAGCTCGGGCTTGCTGAGGATGAAGAGCAAGTGGCCGACGTGCTCACCGAGCTTTCGGATCGCTACGGCAGCCTCCCCGACGAGGTCAAGTGTCTCGGCGACCTGATGGTGGTCAAAGCGTTGGCCCGCAAGCTGCGCTGTGCGTCGCTGGAGCTGACCGAGTCACGGCTCGGATTGAGTCTCCGCGACGACACACCGCTCGATGCACTCAAGGTTGCCAAGCTGGTAAGTAAGCCCAAGACACCGTGGCGACTCACGCCCGATCAGAGGCTCCAGCGCTCATGGGTGGGAGACAAAGAACGAGCCGAGCGGCTCCAGCTTGCACGAGGGCTGCTGGCCGACCTGCTTACGACTGCTGCGATGGGATAACCCGCTTCAACCAGCCCATCTGCGACAACATCAGCACCGCCGAAGACAGCAGGCCCACCGAGATCACCGCGAAATATTGCGCGTGCGACCAGCGCGCCCAATACCGCCCGAGCAGACTCACCAGCAGGTTGCCGCTGGCGGTCGACAGTAACCACACTCCGATCATCACCCCGACCCAGCGCGGCGGCGCCAGCTTGCTGACGATCGACAGACCCACCGGTGACAGCATCAGCTCTCCGAGCGTAAACACGAAGTAGTAGCCAACCAGCCACAGCATGCTCGCCCGCCCAACCCCGGTCTTGGCTGCACACAAGCTCATGAGCCCAAAGGCCGTCGCTGCCAGCACCAAGCCCACCACAATTTTGACCGCGCTGTGGATGCCTCGGCCACGGTTGATTCTTTCCAGCACCGCCGTCAGCGGCACCGTCAGCAGGATGATGAACCAGCTTCCCAGGCTCGCAAACTGCTCCGGCGCAAACTCACTCGAACCACCCAGCAGCGACAACGAACGATCGGTATTGTCCCTCGCCCACAGCGCTAGAGAGGTTCCTGACTGCATGATCGCCGTCCAAAACGGCAGTGCACAGGCACTGATCAAAAACAGCGCTGCCACCCGTCGTGGTGCGGAGGTCGTGTGCTCTGGCACCCCAGAAACCACGGCATGAGCATGATCGCGAGGCCTGTAGCGACGGGCAAAACGCAGCAGCACCACCACCGCCAAAATGAGCCCGGCCCCCGCCGCAGAAAACGCAACCCGCCAACCAAAGTGCATGCGCAGATAGCCACCAATCAGCGGCGAGATCGCACCACCGACGTTGACCGCGAAGTAGAAGTACGAAAATGCCCCGTCGCGTCTCGGATCGCCCGGCGCATACAGGCTCCCCACCAGCGTCGCAATGTTCGGCTTAAACAGTCCGTTGCCGAGTACGAGCAAACCGAACCACAGCAGCATCGTCTCTCGCGAGGCCAGCGCAAACCCAAAGTAGCCGATGGACAACAGCGCAGCTCCGATCGCAACCCACACCGGACGGCTCAGGCCGCGCTCAGCGATGTATCCGCCGAGCAGCGGCGAGAAGTACACCGCCGTGATGTAGTAACCAAACCACTTCACCGACTCTTCTTCCGACAAGTGCAACCGCTCGTTCATGTAGAGCACGAGCAGCGACATCATCAGGAAGAACCCGAACCGCTCCCACAACTCGACGAAAGCCAGCGTCCAAAAATCGCGAGGATGGCCGAGCAAACCCGGCCGCTCGCTGATAGCTGGCAAACCGACCGGCGTTAAGTGGGTGGCTTCGCGGGGTAAGCGCTGGGTTTTTGCGGCAGAACCATTATCCATTCTCTACACTCCAGGTTGCTAGCACCGACGAGAAGAAGGTGGCCATCGGGCAGCCGGGCGCACAATAACGCTCACAACCAGATGCGTGCAAAGTTTCCCTCGCGATTTTTCCTTCACCGTCGAGCCCGCGCCAAGCTTTCTTGACCCAATGAGGATTCGCTGCTACTCCCGCTGGCAACTGTGGAGCTCTCGCTGATGCTGCCTTCTTCGATTGCGCGCCTCGCCCCTCGCTTGGTTTTGTGGGGAGCGGTGACGCTGGCCCTCGGTCAACACGGCTGTGACGAGCCAGGGCCGTCTTTGCCTGACCTCCGCGACATGTCCAAGCCGCCCGCCGACATGCGCCAGACTTGCGATGGATCTGTGAACACTCCCGTCGACCTGGGCAGTGCCGGTACTGGTCGCACCATCAAGCCCGGCGACATCGGCAGCCCGTGTACAAAAGACGGCGACTGTCTTCAAGGTAGCGGGCAACGGGTCTGTTTCAAGTCGAACTTGCTAAACAATGCCAAGGGCGCCGCCACACCCGGCGGCTACTGCTCGGCGCTGTGCGGCGGTGACACCGACTGCGGTGCCGAGAATTACTGTCTGAGCTTTCCGCCGTCCGCCGGGGCTTACTGCGTCGCTGGCTGCAAGGACGCCGTCACCTGCCGCAAGACCGACTATCTGTGCATGTTCCTCGACACGGTCAGCGCCTGCCTGCCGCGCTTCCCGAGCATGACCTGCAACCCGACCGACCCGACGACCTGCAAAACGGTGCTATCCAGTCCTGCTGGCCTCGACGGTGGCTGTATTCGTCAGGCCTACGAGGACGACCGCTCAGGCATCTGCTATCCGACCTGCAAGCTGGGTGCAACCTGCCCGCAGGACAGTAGTGGGGCGACGTTAAGCTGTCGCTATTTGAGTAGCTTTCCAACAGGAGATCGCTACGCCGGAAATCTGTGCTTGCCCAGTCCGAACGTAACCCCAAAACCCGAGGGCTCCGCCTGTCTGTTTGCCGATGAATGCCAGGACGGTCTGCAGTGCGATCGACCCTACGTCACCGATAGCAAAGCCACCCAGCGGTGCCGCAAGCTGTGCGACCTGGGGGCTAGTCAATCCGACTGCCCGACTGGGCAAGCGTGCTCTAACGTCTTTGGCACCTGTTCGGGTGCTGGGCTCTGCCGTCCGCTGTAGTGCGACATGCTGTGGTCGGTCTTTGATGAGCTCGTTCAGTCGACAACCAGCGATGCCGCCTTGCTCGTCGAGGCTCGGCGTACCTTTTCGACGCTGACCGGCCAAGTTGAACCCGACCACGAGCTGTATGCCGAGCGCAGCGATGCCTTTGTCGAGTGGTTTTTGTTCGAACAACGTGATCACGAAGGACTGACCCGCGTCGAACGCCAACTGCGTGAGATACCGCTTTTCGATCCCAAGCGTCCGCATCTGTTGGCGCTGCGCTCGTCTCACCGCAGCTTGTTTCAGGTCGTGCGTTTTCTGCCACAGGGACTGCTTCTCGATGATCTGATCGGCGGCGGTCGCTTTGCCATTGACGAACGACGGCGTCTACCTGGCGTCACCACCGACGATCTGTTCGAGGCACGCTTGATTCCCGACCCAGAGCGCAAGCCATCGCTGTGTTTTGGTCGAGCGCTGCTGTTTCATCCCCGAGAGGCAGCCGACGCCGTCCGTGAGCAGGTTCGTTCTGCGCGACACAAATCAGAGCCACGCACCGAGCTGTTGTCTCGCCTGCTCCGCTTGCGCCTCCGCTGCTTCGCCTACCGGCACGTATCGGCGGCACGGATTTATGCCCAAAGCGCCGGTTGACGGACGCTGTACCTGATTCGTCAAAACGACATCCCTTCCCGATTCCGAGGAGAACACGCCATGAAGATCGCAGACATTATCGCACCGCTTGCTCTCACCCTGCTGGGGCTCCACGGCTCGGCCTACGGAGCCGCGCCAGATCCCGTAGCGGGCAAGTTCGGGCTCGATGAGGCCACCAAGGGTCTGTCGGGCAAAGGTACGCTTACCGCGACCATCGAAACCTCGCTGGGTACTTTTCACTGCGAGCTGTTCGAACAAAATGCGCCACTCACCGTCGCCAACTTCGTCGGACTGGCCCGTGGTCTGCGCCCGTTCCTAAACCCCACCACCGGCGTCTGGGAAAAGCGCGCCTTCTATGACGGGCTGACTTTTCACCGGGTCATTCCGACTTTCATGATCCAGGGCGGCGACATCAAGGGCAACGGCACCGGAGAGCCCGGCTACACCATCCAGGATGAAAAGAACGCCCCGAACAAATTTGATCGGGGCGGTGTGATGGCGATGGCAAACCGCGGCCCGAACACCGCTGGCTCGCAGTTCTTCATCACCGAGCAGCCACAGCCTCCGCTCGACGACGGTGGTGCCGCCGGTGGTCACTATCAAATCTTCGGTCACTGCCCAGAGGTCGCGCTCGTCACCAAGATTGCAGGCGTGCCCCGAACCCAGATGGATCGCCCGATGACCGACGTGAAGATCGTCAAGGTCACCATCGAGCGCGTCTCGAAAGAGGCACTCACCCAGACCCCGAAGACCATAGGCAAGCCGGGCACCAAGCCCACTCCACCAGCCAAGCCCGCTGCCAAGTAATATCCTCGGATCTTCTTCGGTCGGCCACCTGGGGATGACTGCTGGCGCTGCCGCACGTTACCCTTGAGGCTGCACCCATGCACGTTCTGCCCCCCTCCGAGCTGCCGGTCTTCCGTGCCCAGCGAACTCGCTTTGCCATCGCCCTGGCCATGATTGTCCTGCTTGGGCTGCTTGCCATCTTCGCCTTCCTGCGTAGCCGGCAGAAATTCCCCCGAACAACTCCCCCGATCGCCGCTCCAGCGTCGCTGTCCGAACCGGCGACTTGGGGATTCGCACACTCTCGGACCGTCTCGCCTCAGGCCGACAGACGAAGCTTCGAGGCAGCACAAAGCGACTACAGCGACTCGCGACCGCTCCCGCCTCCGCGCCCGCAGACCCCAGACGAGCGTCGTCGATCGGTGCGCACCATGTTGACCCAGCAGGGCGTCAGCCTAGATCACGGACTTACCATCGGTCCCGCAAGCCCCAGTGCTCCGATCGAGCGAGCGAGTCCCAAGACTGTGTCACTGTCCGCAGAAGTAAACGACCTCACTCCGATCCGTTCGTCGGGCGACATCTGGTTCGTGGGCACGCTCAAGAACACCGGTGACAGCCCGCTCGACCACCCACGCATTGCGATCTCACTGTGGAATCGGGGCCGGACTCAGCTCCTCGCGACGATCCATGGCTCAACCGAGCGATCTGTACTCAGTCCCAATTCGAGCACACCCTTTAAGGTGTTGGTCCGGAAGCCCTCGCCCTTTGCCGAAGCCAGCGCCTCTGTCGAGCTAACAGCGTGCCCGGATCACTGCGAGAGCGGCAAGCTGACGCTGCTTTCACATCGTATGACCGTGTTGCCGCCGTTCGTGAAACTCGTCGGAACCATTCGTAACGACGAGGATGTCACCCAAGAGTTTGTGAAGGTGATCGCGCTCGCTCGCGACAAGGACGGTCGCCCGATTGATGAAGCCTTCGCGTTCGTCGGCGGCACCAAGCTGGCACCACGAGCAACCGGCACCTTTGAGACATACTTTGTACTCAGTCGCAAACCCGCAAAGCTCGACTTCGATCTCGAAGGCGCGCTCCCCGACTGATCCACACCGCCGCCCGCCGTCCGACCGACTAGTTGATGAATCGCCGAGGACCGCGTCGGGACACATACAGCGCGAGCAAGTCATCCCCCGAACGGTGCGCCTCGGTGGTATCGAGGTTTTCACCGTGAAGCGGAGCATGGTCACCGGACTGCGCCGCCAGATCGTGATCATCGAGCACAGTCACCGAGTCGGCATCGCCATCATCAAACAGATCGTCATCCAAATCCGACTCGGAGTTGAGTGGCCCGGCTTGATGGTGCAAAAGCCGCCAATCGTCGGCTTCGCGAATGAAGATGTTGGTGGCAACCAGCCGACCCTCACGAAACGATTCTTCGCAAACGACCAGTGCCGTATCACCACAGAGCTGAACGCTCGCGTCCTGTGGATAGATCGCCGGCAAGTTCGACTGGTGCAGGATCGTCTCCCAGCTCGCCATGACCATTTCGCGACCCCGCAGCGGCTGCCAACCAGGATGGATACACGACACCTGCGCGCACTGCGACCACACCTGTTCCATCAGATCGGCGTCGCGGTCGCGCAGTGCCGCATAGAAAGCGCGATTCTGGGCGAGCACACACGCCTCATCCAGCGCGGCCTTCTGAATTTCCTTCATCTGCGTCACGCACAGCGGATACGACAATCCGCCGCCAAGTGCAATCCGGAAGCAGGTCGAATCGCCTCTGGGCTCGATCTCGCGCCAAGCTCCACCACGAACCTGGTACGCCGTACGGGCCTACGCCAAAAAACGATTGCCTGAACCGCAAAAGGTGCTGTTAGCACCCACACTTGCCAAAGATTGGCGTCCCATTTGGGACACGTGCGCCAAAAATCGTCGCAGCGTGGTACGATGCGCAGTAGGGGTAGTGGGGATTTTCTTCCCCTGACAGGGCACCATGATCGGTCAACTCGTTGGACATTACAAAGTCGTCCGCAAAATCGGCGACGGCGGCATGGGCAGCGTCTTCGAAGCTGTGCACGAGACGATTGGTCGCCGTGTCGCGGTCAAGGTGCTCAAGTCCCAATTTTCCAAAGACAAGAACGTCGTCACTCGGTTTTTTAACGAAGCACGTGCAGTAAACATCGTCTCTCATCCGGGCGTCGTCGGCAGCTTCGATTATGGCGAGATGCCCGATGGTACCGCCTACATCGTGATGGAGTACCTCGAGGGAGAGTCGCTGTCATCGCGTATCAAGCGCACTGCCGGACCGTTCGGCTTCGACGCACTCCGGATCGGTCGCCAGATCGGTGCTGCTCTCGCCGCCGCGCACACCAAGGGGATCATCCATCGCGATTTGAAGCCAGACAACGTGATCATCGTGCCGGACTCCGAGGCCCCTGGTGGTGAACGCGCCAAGGTTCTCGACTTCGGTATCGCCAAGATCACCGACGATCAACAGACCAAGGGCCTCACCCAGATGGGCGAGGTCATGGGCACGCCCCGGTATATGTCACCGGAGCAGTGCAAGGGCTCGGGGCAGGTCGACGCCAAGACCGACGTCTATGCCCTCGGTATCATCATGTTTATCATGCTCACCGGGAAGCCGCCGTTCGACGCGGAAGGCACCGGCGCGCTGATGGCAATGCACATCTATCACGAGCCGCCCAAGCTCCGTGAAATCGAGCCGAAAGTCCCGCCGAAGGTCGAAGAGCTGGTCCTGCAAATGCTGCTCAAGAAGGCTGACGAGCGACCATCAATGGCCGATGTCGTGGCGCGGCTTGGACAGCTCGGTGGCCAGAGCCTTGCGACGGGCGCGATGCCGATCCTGCGGCTCCAAGACATTCAGCAAGCGCAGCAGATGATGGCGCAGCAAGGTGGGCAGATGCAGTCGGGTGGCTACCCGATGATGCAGATGCAGGCGGCGATGATGCAGGGCGGCTATCCGGGTATGCAGCAAGGCATGCACGGGCAGCAAGGCATGCATCCAAGCTATCAGCAAGGACAGCAGGGCCACAGTGGACCGCATGGCGGACAGGTCATAAACCCCGCACCGGCCGAGGCACCTGGTCCCAATACTTCGTCTCGTCCGTCGCTACTCGGGGTTGGTCAGACCCATGATCCGACCAAGATGGGTGGCGCTCGCTCGGGGGTGAAGCGACTGCTGATCCCAGTAACGATGGCGACCGTACTGTCTGTGATCGGAATTGTGTTTGTGCTACGGACCGGCAACGGAGATCCCCCGCCCGCCCGAGTCACCAAGCCCGCAGCCCCGAAGCAGGTGGTGTGGGAAATCAAGACCGATCCGCCGGGTGTGCAAATCATTCGAACCTCGGACGACTCCGTGCTTGGGCAGACGCCGTGGCGATCGGAGCAAGCCCCCGTGGGTGGTAAGGTCGGCGTCATCCTCCGCCTATCCGGCTATCAGGACAAAACGGTGGTTCTCGAGCGCGATCAGGACTTCAACCAAGAGTTCAAGCTCGAGGCTGTACCCCAAGTCCCGACCAAGCCAGTCAAGGTCAAGAAGCCGAAGAAGAAGAAGGAAGAGGTCGACGAGTTCGCGCCGGTCAAGTAAGTCGGCGCTAACGAGCGTAGTCCGTCGAGCGGGTCTCGCGAATCACGCAGACACGAACTTGGCCCGGATAGGTCGCTTCCTCTTCGATTTTGCGGGTGATGTCTCGAGACAGAAGCACCGCTTGTTCGTCGGAAATCTTGTCGTTTTCGACCAGGATGCGTAGCTCTCGACCGGCTTGAATCGCGTAGGCTTTGTCGACGCCGGGAATGCTCTGGCAGAGCTTTTCAAGGTTGGTGAGCCGCTGAATGTACGACTCAAGCTGTTCCCGCCTGGCCCCCGGCCGCGAGTTCGATAGCACGTTCGCCGCATCGACGAGATAATCGAGCGCCCCCGTCGGTGGACGTTCCCCGTGATGAGAAGCGACCGCATCGACGACCTTCGGCGGCTCTCCAAGCTTTTTACACAGCGACGCACCGACCATCGCATGCGAGCCCTCGGTGTCCTGATCGACCGCTCGCCCGATGTCGTGAAGCAGACCCGCCCGCCTGGCCAGCTTGACGTTGATGTTCAGCTCGGCTGCCATCGCGCCAGCCAGCCAGCCGACCTCGATGCTGTGCTGTAGTAGGTTTTGCGCCCCGGCCGTACGGAACTTGAGCTTGCCAAGCGTCCGCAGAAGCTCTGGATGCATCTTGTGCAGACCCAGATCGAACGCCGCTTGTTCGCCCGCTTCCTTACAGAGCTGATCGATCTCCTCCGAGGCCTTCTGCACCGATTCTTCGATGCGGGTCGGATGAATCCGCCCGTCCGCTATCAGTCGAGACAGCGCCAGCTTGGCAATCTCGCGCCGGACCGGATTGAAACAGGAGATGATCACTGCCTCAGGCGTGTCGTCGATAATCAGGTCAATACCCGTCGCAGCTTCCAGTGCCCGAATGTTCCGCCCTTCGCGACCGATGATCCGCCCCTTCATGTCATCGGAGGGCAGCGGCACCACGCTCACCGTCTTTTCGGCGACGTATTCGCTGGCATAGCGCTGCACAGCCGTCCCGATAATGGTCTTGGCGCGCTCCTCGGCTTGCAGACGGTATTCTTCTTCGATGCGTTTGACGTCGATCGCCGCCTGACGACGCGCATCTTCACGCACCTCGTCTGCCAGCTTGGCCCGCGCCTGCTCGACGGACAGCCCGGCGATCTGTTCCAACCGCTTGGCCGCTTGCTCGGCAATGTCCTCCGCTCGCTTAGCCGTTTGTTCGGCGGCTTGCTCGCGGTTTTGGATGTTGCGATCCCGACGACTCTGTTCTTCCTCGCGAGAGGCCAGAATCTCGGCCTTACGAGTCTGTGCCGCCTCTTGCTTCCCAAGCCGCTGCGACTCGCGCTCGATCTCTTCTCGACGAGCGCGCAGCTCCGCTTCAGCGGTCTCCTGTGCTCTGAGCAACAGCTCTTTTGATTCAACCTGTGCGTCCCGCTTGATCTGCTCGGCCTCTGTCCGAGCCGCATCAAGCAAGTGCTGTCGTGCATCCTCGGCCTGCTCCCCTCTCGGTGCGGGAGACAGCCGCTGCGCCAGCACAACGCCCAGGACAACCCCCAAAATACAGAGGGTGATGCCTATGGCGATCGTCACGATATGTCCTCCTTAGCGGACCGGAACACACACGCCCTGGCCCCGGTCGCCAGTTTTTGCGTCGGGGTGATGATGAAGTCCAGCGGCTCATCACACTCCTCGACGGGGATTTCGGAAACAAGCTGGAAGTCGTAGCCAATTCCAACCCGGACTGCCGACGGAGATCGCCGCAGTGCCGCATCGTAAAAGCCCTTGCCCTGACCGAG
>CALLYL010000868.1 GCA_937859535.1 uncultured Myxococcales bacterium | reverse complement strand
TTGATGCGATTGGTGCGGTCTCGCGGGATAGCGATCGTTTTGCGTTGCCGCGCTGCAAGGTGCTCGGTTCGGACTCGCTGCGGGTGTTTCGGTCCTCGCTGAGCGGTCAGCTCGACGTGTGGCGTCGCATCGAGGATCGTTAGGCGATGACGCAGCCGCTGCTCCAAGTGACGGGTCTGGAACGGAGTGCTGCCGATGTACGGTTGCCTTCGCTGGTCTACGGTTGGCCAGTCCTGTGTACCCTGAGCCACGGCGAGGTGTTGGAGATCGAGCCAGGGGATATTCAGCGAAACAAAGGTGTGCTGGCGGTACTCACTGCGGACAGTCCGCTGATCGGCGAGGCATCACGGTTTTCGGGGCTGCTCAGGGCGCTGCTGACGCCGACGGTGACTCATTCTGGTCAGGTCGTGGCGCTGGTCCTCGCCGAGACGAGGCAACTGGCACAAACCGCTGCCGCACAGATTTCGTTGCGGGTGAGGGCCGAGACGGCCGCTCTGACGGTGAGCGCGGCGCTCAGTGCAGGTCAAACGGAACCGCCGCTTCGACTGAATAGTGGGCAGGCGGCGGAGTCACTCCTTGGTGCTCGGACCTTCCTCAAGCAGACGTACCGGACGGCATCACGGCTGCTCGGCTCACCAGTCCGTGGCGTGGCGACCGCAGTTTGGCGTGGCGATGCCTTGACGGTCTTTGCCGTTGGTCAACCGGACCCGGAGCTCGCAAGCCTACTGCACTTGTCGCAAGACAAGCTGTTGATGGTGATGTCGGCTGTAGGGGCGGTTGCCTGCGGTGGACGGCTATCGTCGCTACTGGCAGCGATCGGCGCGGCTCATTTGGATCGCCCGGTGCGCGTCGAGCTTCCAGTGGTTTCGCTCGGTAGGACGGTGGCTGAGACCGTGCAGACGCTACAGCTTGGACTCGGTAGTGAGGACCGACCGCTGGCGATGCTGCTCCACGGTGCTGTGGGTTCTCCCATCGAGGACCGAGCTGCCGTGCAGACCGTGATGGACTTGGCGACGATCTATGGCTTTCCCCATTGCGAACTGTCGCTGGTTCCACTTCGACTCCACCTTCCGGCTGAGACTCAGCGCGGAGGCCCGTCCGGCTGGCACGAATTGGGTTTTTCGCTCGAAGTGGCCATCGAGGAGTTGGCCGTGCAGCTCGGGATCGATCCGCTGCTTTTGCGACAGCAGTGGATCGGCGAGGGGGCGACGGGGGATGGGGCGGCGCTGCTTGGCTGTCTCAAACAACTCAACCAGTTTGGCGTTCGGGCGCAGGCTGGCGAATCGCCACCGAACACCAGTCGGGATCGCTCGGTACGACTTGGTCGGGGCTTTGCGAGCGCGGTACATCGCACGGCGGCTGGAACGCGGCTGTTTGGGGCTCATTTGGTGGACGCAGCGGTGGTGGATGGCCGCATCGAGCTACGTCGTCACCGCTGTGTCCTTGGCGCGAGACTGTCCATCGATGGTGCCGAGGCTCATTCGGTGGTGTTGCGCAGCCTCGAACAAGCGCGCCGGTTGGCGCTTCAATGTGAGCTCGGGATGATGACACGCACCGGTTGGACCGCGAGAACGTGCGAAGCCGGGGGGCGATCCGTATCGGTGCAGCAGTGTGAAGTTGCATTTGTTGCACTCCCCGCTGGCGAGCTTCCGGCTGTGGGCGCTGAGGACTTGGCACGGCTGGCTGGCAGCGGGGTCGCAGCCTCGGTGGTGAATGCTCTTTCGGCGGCGCTTGGGACGCGGATTCGCAGCCTGCCACCACTGATTCGGGTGTCACCACGGGGGCCGAACTAAGCGCATAGTGTTTCACTGTGGGTGTCTGTAGGGAGATCGCCGCATTGCGAAAAACTCCGTCGCACAGCTTGTGTCATTGAAAGGTCGTGCAAGCTGTGGCATCCGTATTGAGTAGACAGTCCTGTAAATGCAAGGAGGCCTCATGCGGTCCTTGTTCGTAAGCACTGAGCGTTGCCGTTTCGGAAAGTCCGCTTCGTTGCGAATGACCTCTGTCGCTGCGCTCGTGTCTGGCGTTGCTCTGACGAGCACGTTGGCCGTGGCTGCTGAGCCGGTGGTTGCCACTGATGACCCACAGACGACCTCGGTGACCCAGTCGACCACGACTACGGTTACCACCAATGCACCGTCTGTGACCGTCGCTCCGCTGCCATCACCGCCTTCGGTTTCCCCGACGGTGATTGCGCCAATGCCGGTTGCTCCGCAGGCGATGGCTCCGACGGTGATTGCGCCGATGCCGGTGGCTCCACCGCCCGCGCCGGGGTTTGGTGGTAGCTTCCAGGGGCCGGTGTATTTCAATGGTCCGGTGTGGATCATCCCGGCCCAGCCCGGCGGCCAAATGATGGTTCAGCCTGCGCTGCCGCAGCAGTTGCCGCCGCCACCGGTCTATGTCCAGCCGCCGCGTATGTACGCCCCGCCGCCTAGGATGTATGCGCCGCTGCCGATGGCTCGTCCGCGTGTGACGCCCGTGGTTTCCCGTCCAGCCCCTCGCGGTCCGGTGTTTGGCATGGGCGTTCGCTTCACCACCCTCGGCATTCGTTCACAGGAAGTCTTTGGTGAAAAGCCGACGTTGATGGGCGGTGGCGTGCAGCTCCGCTTCCGGAATCAGGGTCACTGGGGCTTCGAGCTAGCGCTGGACGCCATGAAGGCGAACATCGCGGACAGCGCGTTTGTGCGGACCTCGTACCCGTTCACCTTTGCGCCGATGCTGTACATCTTCAAGAACCGTCCTGAGACGCACTTTAACATCTACGCGACGGCAGGCTTCGGTCTGATGGCGAGCGACATCGCCCTCTACCAGGGCTCGCGGCAAGAGCGCAACCAGCAGTTCTGGGAAGTGCTCGGTCAGGCGGGCGGTGGTATGGAGCTGCGGTTCACCCGTCTGGCGATCTTCGCCGACGTGCGTGGTGTTGGCATGCTGCTCGATCAGGGCAGCGAGCCAGGCAAGTTCTACGACGGCATCACCAGCGGTCCGATCGCTCCGTCGAGCATTGGCTACAAGGTCAACCTCGGCGCGATGCTGTGGTTCTAACCGCTTCCCGCTCTTCCCTCTCGGCGGTCTGCTTCAACCTGCGGTCGGGCTGCCCGGAAATCCCACTCTGAAGGGCTGC
>CALLYL010000867.1 GCA_937859535.1 uncultured Myxococcales bacterium | reverse complement strand
TGCCCGCTTGTTGGTTGAGATCACCAATCGTGTCTTGGATACCCAGCGACTTGCCTGCCTCCACCCCACGGCCAACTTTGAACACCCAATTGCTGGCCTTGCACACCCAACCGGCTGGCCTTGCACAGCCAACCAGCTCACCCGCTTCACCCACCGATTTGCCGTGATCACCCAGCGACCAGCCATCGAACAGCAGGCTGTTCGGTGACAACCAAAGCAACAGCCAGCGGAAGCGCTACTTTTTGCCGAGACCCTGTTTGCCTTTGGCTAGCTTGAGCCGGTCGGTGGTCTCGGAAACATGGCTGCGCCACCTGTGGTTCTGGTCGATGGCGCGCCGCAGGGATGCCAGCACCTGCTTGTATCCTTCACGATCGGTGAGCTTGGGGTCATCGATCACGCGGATCGCGGTACGACATACATTGATGAGTTCCTCGACGCTCTGCCGATATTCCTCCGCGAGCATCTTCACCGACTCGGTCCGCGCCGCCTGCACCGGACCATCAGCCACCTTCCGCAGCCGCACCAGCGCCGGCATCAGCTCATCGGCCAACTGGTGCCGCGCCGACTCGGGCTGGAGGGCCTTATCTCTCAGCAAGGTATCGAGCTGCGCAAGAATCGGTGCCTCGTGGTATTCGAGCGCCGGAATGTTGATCTCGACATAGCGGATCAGCTCGGCTTGCTCAGCGGAGGGCTTGTCACGCGTCGACAGGTAGTACCCCGTAGCTAGGATCATCACGACGATCCCAACCCGCATGAACCACAACAGGATCTGATTGAGCCAGTGGACACGCGGGACCAGTGAGCCATCGCCAGGTCCACCCGGTGGCTGCGTCGGATCGTTCACGGTGTCAAAATCCGGCGTTCGAGGAAGCTCTGCACCACCTGCGATACCTCGGATGGACGCTCGATCGGTGCCGTATGAGTGCCTGCTTCGACAATGTGCAGCTCTGAACCGACGATCTTTTGCTGCATCTCTTCAGACAGCGTCATCGGCGTAAAAGAGTCATGCCTCCCGGTGATAAGCAGCGTCGGAATCGTGATCTGAGTCAGCAGATCATGAGCATCATGCTGCGCTGCGGCTGCCATGGTTGCGACAAACATACGCGGGTCCATCCGCGACAGTCCTTCGAGGTAGGGCACGAAGTCCTCGCGATGAACCAGCTCGCCGTTTAGCTCCACCCGCTGGGCGATCTGATACGACAAATCGAGCGGCAAAAGCCGCTTCCAAAACGCTCCGACCAGACGAGGTACCCGGCTGACCGCCGTCTGAATGAGCGGCAGCAAGTCCCCGAGAGTCTGCTTGCCTTTGAAGGTACTGAGCGGATTGCGATAGCTGCCGCAAATAAGCACCAGCCCAGCGCAGCGATCGCGTCCTTGACGATACGTTTCAAGCGACACCTGCACGCCAAGGGAGTGACCACAGATCACCGCCCGCTCTGTCTCACTCGCATCCATCACCGCCAGCACATCGGTGGCAAAGTCAGCGACCGAGACTTGGCCAAAGTCCTTCGGCAAGGGGGTCTGACCGTGTCCTCGGTAGTGCAAATGGACGATCCGAAATCTATCGGCAAGCGCCCACTGCAGGTACTTCCAGACGTAACCATCACAGCCCAGTCCATCACATAAGAGCAACGTCGGGGCAGGATGCGGCTGACCGAGTACCTCAAAAAAAATAGCGGCGCCATCACGGCTTACTGCAAAGCCGCTGCGCCGCTTACCACGACTGCTACGGGAACTAGCGTCCCGCTGAGGCTCGTCGCTATTCCTTGCTGCCCCGCTCGTCGTCTTCTCCTCCCTCGATCTCATTCACCGAGGGATACCTGCGAATCTCGTTGCGGGCAATTTTCCAGGCCTTCTGGACGATCCACGATAGGGAGCGATCCTGACGGGTCGCCTCCTCCTGGATTTCCTTTAGCATGTCCTCTGGAAAGTACAGACTCTGTTTCCTCTTGTCAGAACCAGCCATAGCGGCCTCCATTTGGGGGGGTTAACGGTCAATCCCAATTGCGTCTAGGTTACAAGTCACAGGTTACGAATGGGCGGCCTTGATTCCTGCTTCCCACCCTACCCGATGTCCAGGCAGGTTGGTTAGCTACTGCGGATCAAGTTAGCCACTTCACAGGAAATATCATCTTCCATGCGCGCTCGGATTGTCAAGCGGTATCGCTAGGTTATTCGATTACCTTGTGGCGTGCTTCGTTCCCAATGCCACCTCACGCGAATATGAGCGACAACGACCACGATACGGGCCAAAGTGCTGCTACCATGCCGCCCGTGTCCAAGCCTGAGCCAGCCACGCCGGAACCTACAGTAGCCGCGCCGGATGAACGAAGCGGTCCCATTTCCACTGCGGGGCTAGAGCCCGTGGATGGTCGGGTAGCGCGGGCGCTGAGGCTGCGGCAAGAGCGATCGGCACAACTGTTAGCGGTGGCCCGACGACTGTTCGCCGAACGACGCTATCACCAGACCTCCGTTCAAGACATTTTGGACGCCGCCGGGGTCGCACGGGGGACGCTGTACCTACACTTCGACGGCAAGCGGGCCATGTTCGACACGCTGGTCGATAGTTTCCTGGCCAGCATTCAGAGCGTGGTGACGCTGGTCGATGTCAGCCCCAACGCCGATCCGCCGCTGCAGCAGATCGAAGAAAACCTGCTGCGCGTGATGGCGGTACTGTCAGAAAACCGCGACATGACCCGCATCGTGCTCCTGATGGCAGAAGGGCTTGATGGCGAGGCCGACGCCAAGATGAACGACTTCTACGAGCGCCTGCGCGGCCTTCTGAAAGGTGCGCTGGTGAAGGGCTGCGCGATGGGCCTCTTTGGTTCGTTCGATCCCGAGATCGTGTCGCAGGCTGCGCTCGGTGGGCTCAAGGAAGTGGCGCTGCAGTGGATCGTCCGGCGACGCTCTGATTCCGAGACGCTACGTCGGGTATGCCGTGAAATTCTGTCGTACAGCCTCCGCGGGATGCTGTCCCGCACCTAGATACCAATTCCGCACCTAGATAGATTCCGAGAGGGAGATATGGCCGCTCAGTACATCTTCACGATGCAAAACCTGCGCAAGGTGGTGCCACCTCAGCGCGAGATCCTCAAGGGCATCTGGCTGTCGTTTTTGCCGGGAGCCAAGATCGGCGTCATCGGCTCGAATGGCTCGGGCAAAAGTTCGCTGCTGCGGATCATGGCCGGGGTCGACCACGAGTTCCAAGGCGAGGCGCGTCCCGCAGACGGCATCCGCATCGGCTACTTGGCCCAAGAGCCAGAGCTGGACGCGACCAAGAACGTCTATGAAAACGTCGCGGTGGCGGTGAAGGACCGACTCGATCTGCTGAAGCGATTCGAGGAACTGTCGATGCGGCTCGGGGAAGACCTACCCGCCGACGAGATGGACAAGCTCATCACCGAGCACGGTCGCGTACAGGATGAGATTGAGGCCCAGGGCGCGTGGGATACCGAACGGCAACTCGAGATCGCGATGGACGCGCTGCGGCTGCCTCCGCCCGACCAAGACGTCACCGTGCTGTCGGGTGGTGAGCGTCGCCGGGTTGCACTATGCCGCGTGCTGCTCGAAAAGCCGGACATGCTGCTGCTCGATGAACCGACCAACCACCTCGACGCCGACTCTGTGTCGTGGCTGGAACGATTCCTGGCCGAGTTCCCAGGCACCGTCGTGGCAATTACCCACGATCGCTACTTCCTCGACAACGTCGCGGGCTGGATCTTGGAGCTAGATCGCGGCCATGGCATCCCCTGGCAGGGCAACTACTCATCGTGGCTGGATCAGAAGCAAAAGCGCCTTGCTGTCGAAGAGAAGCAAGAGTCAGCGCGACAAAAGACCCTGGCTCGCGAGCTGGAGTGGGTGCGACAGTCGCCGAAAGCCCGCCAAGCCAAAAGCAAAGCGCGTATTACCGCTTACGAAGAGCTGTTGCAGCAGTCGCAGGAAGCGCGGATCGAAGTTGCCGAGATTTCCATCCCACCCGCACCACGGCTTGGTGACAACGTCGTCATCGCCGAGGGTCTACAGAAGGCATACGGCGATCGCCTCCTGTTTGAGGACATGTCGTTCCGCCTGCCTCGTGGTGGCATCGTCGGCGTCATCGGTCCAAACGGTGCCGGTAAGACCACACTGTTTCGGATGATCGCTGGTCAAGAGAAGCCGGACAAGGGCAAGCTCATCGTTGGCGAGACCGTCAAGCTGGCCTACGTCGATCAGAGTCGCGACGCGCTCAAGGGCGATCACACGGTCTGGGAAGAAATCTCGGGCGGCATCGAGAGCTTCGATATGGGCAAGCGCAAGGTGATGTCACGCGCCTACGTCGGACAGTTCGGATTCAAGGGCTCGGATCAGCAGAAGATCGTCAAGCACCTGTCGGGCGGCGAGCGCAACCGGGTTCACTTGGCCAAGATGCTCCGCACGGGCGGCAACTTGCTGTTACTCGACGAACCGACCAACGATCTCGACGTTGACACGCTGCGAGCACTAGAAGAAGCGCTGCTAAACTTTGCGGGCTGCGCAGTGATCATCAGCCACGATCGCTGGTTCCTCGACCGCATCGCGACCCACATGCTGGCCTTCGAGGGCGATAGCAAGGTGGTGTGGTTCGAAGGCAACTGCCGTGACTATGAACAAGATCGCCGACGCCGACTCGGCAAAGACGCCGATCAGCCCCACCGCATCAAGTACCGGAAGCTCACGCGGTAACAGCGATCAGACGCTTTTCATGGCCACAGGTCGGGTTGGGCGCGAACTCGCTTGAGGGGGAATGGCTTGGAGCTCTCGCATCAGGCGCGTGATTTCGACGCGATCGAGCGGGAGCTGGCCGAAGCGATGGGCGTAGTAGTGCTCGACGAGCTGAGCAAAGGACGGCGCGCAGGGATCGCCCTCATCGGTCAAGCGCTGAGCCAGCATTTTCAGGGTCTCACCCGGTCCCCTGACAAAGCCGCGCTTTCTGACCGTTGATAGCGCCAGCTTCATCAGCCCGCGTCCTTCGGTGACATCACGTGTCATCGGCAGCTCAACACGCCGCAGTCGTCGCACCAAAAGCAGAAGTCCAAGTCCCAGGCCACCAAGCAAAAGTGCAATCGGCAGGAGCCGACGCCACTCGCCCGAGTTGGTCTGTGCTCGCTCTGAACGGGCGGGTTCGTTACGTGGCCACAGCGACGACAGTCGATCGGTCAGGCGCTGCTGGGCCCCGACGTCGTACTCAAGAACGTACTTCCCAAAGCCCATGTCGAGGCCATCCAAGAGCTGTCGAATCTTGAATAGGAAGGGGAGTCGCGGGGCGCTGCTCTGCGGTGGCGTCGGGTCCAGCACCACCCAGCCTTGACCGGGCAACAGCGCCTCGACCCACGAGTGGGCGTGCTGCTGACGAACGACGAAGAACTTACCGTAACTGTTCCACTCGGCGGTCAGGTAGCCGTTGACGGTGCGGCTGGGAATATCAAGGCTGCGCAGCAGTACCGCAAGGGCGGTCGCAAAGTACTCGCAGTGGCCGCGACGCTCCGACTCCAAAAAGTCGAAGATCGGTTCGCTCTGCGAGGGCTTCCACAGGCGAGTGGTATAGCTGTAGTTGGTTTGCAGATAGCCGCTGAGCAGCTCGGCACGCTCGGCGCTACCCTGGGTGGTGCCAACGACTTGTAGCGCGATGGTCCGCAGTCGAGACCGCATCTCGGGCGATAGCTGCCGATAGAGGGCCAAGTCATCGCTGCTCGACTCGCGAGGCATCTCGGGTAACGACAGCACCGAGTAGTGCAGCGGCGAGCGGCGACCCCGTGCGATGATCTGTCCGTCGGTGGTCACGCCAAGCTGCGCACCGAGGAGCCCGCCGTACGACTCCGGCACTTGCAACGACAGGGCTCGTCCCGGCGATGGCGTAAACAGCGCATCAGCGTCGAGCGGCTCCAGGTATATCTCGGCCCGCTGGGCTCGACTCCGCACCGACTCGGGCACATTGAGAGCGAGCGCAACCGCGCCATGCTGGACCGAAAGCGGCTGTTCGCCCACTCGATGCTGGGACCAGCGGCCATTTTGGTAGCTCGCAAACGTTACGCCGCGCAGTCGAAGCGTCTTCGGAGGCGACTGACCGGGCAGCTCGACTCGCATCACCACCCGGGGGTTGTCACGCAGCAGGCCATGGCTGCCGAGTTCGAGTCGCTCCGAAAAACCGGTCGACGGCAGCATCCGACGGTGGAATGGCAGATCAACAGTGACATGAAAGCGTGGCAACAGCACAAACAGGAGCAGCGCGAACAAGAACGTCAGCAGCCCTGCCCCAGCGGTGGTCAGTAGAAACGGCGGCCCGACGACCCGGCGCGAGTTAAGAATTCGCTCGACCTCGACGCGCTCACTCTCAGCAGCCTGTCCGTGCCGACCCGGTAGGTGCTTGAGCAGGTAATTTTCCTCCATCTCACGACGGAGGTGAAACAGCGTCAGCGTCCACATCACCGACACCACGTACACAAACAGAAGCAGCGCGTAGACCATGCTGCTTTCGACAAACGTCGCCCCAAGCAGCATCACGAAGCTAATGACGTACGCTTGCAAGTAGTCGCCGTTGTGTCGTCGCTGCCATAGCTTGCACAAAAGCAGGATGCACAGCACCCGCAGGCCACCATCCCAAAATGCCTCGGCGCTGGCCGCATTACCGAGCAGCAGCAGCGTCAGTAGCGCCACCACGGAGTACAGCGAGTAATTGTAGGCCCGCCCGAGCATGAACGGATGCTGTTGTGGATCAAAAAAGTACGAGCCTCCCATCGCCCCCAGCACAAGCAAGCTCAACCACAGCGGCAGCTCACCGGTCAGCATCAGCATCACAAACGCCGTCGTCACCATCAGGTACGACACCGCCTTGTGAGTGGCTGCGAACCTCATGACGCCTCCACGACGTGGCCGATGTGCTTTTCGCGAGGCACCGGCGCACCGGACCGGATCACCACCAAGCTATCGCCATGATCGGAAACGGGTACCGCCGCCGAGCGAGGAACTGGCGGTGGCCGTTGAAATGGAACCTCGGGCGACACCGTTGGCAACAGCGCGAGCGTCGTAAGAAATTTCTGCAAACTGGCCGGGCTCCACAACAGCGGCAGCGGTGGCAGCTCACTGCGGACACAGAGCCGCACCGCATAGCCATGGTCCAGATAGAACGCCCCAAGCGACGCACCCCACGAGATCACCTTTTCGAGCTTAGCCAGCTCCTCGGGATCGTGCTGTTTATCGATGGGGAGGGAGTTATCGACATAGAGCGTCACCTGCTGCACCGCCTCGACCTCATGCTCGCGCACCATCAAGCGCTGGCGACGGGCCGAGCTGCGCCAGTGGATCTCGCGGGGATCGTCACCTTGGCGATACTCACGCAGGGCATGAAAGCTGCCGCGTCGCCCAAGACGCATCACCGACTGATCACCCACCGCCGAGGTCAGTGCTTTGGGCCAGTGCTCTAGCGAAATCAGCGTCGGATACACCAAGATTTCGGAGCGGTGTTCGATGTAGCGCGACGAACGAAACAGTGCAAACGGGAACTTGGTCGAGATCCGGAATGCCGAAAAAACATAGCGCCCACGTCTCGGTAGGCTGTGGCGATACGCCGTCTGTTGGGTGCGCCCCGACGGGATCTTCAAGAAATAGCAGCGCTTATCCACCACTTTGTCATCGCACAGGTCTTCCACTTCAATCGAAAACGAGGGCAGCTTCTGCTTTTCGTTACGCAGCGCAATGCCCATCAAAAACGGGACGCCGGCGTGGAGTCGAGGCGGCGGCTGACGCTTCGGAATCACGCCGCGCAGCGAAGCCTCCGCAAGAAGTAGCGATGCCACCATCAGCGAGAGCAGCATCGACAGCAGCAGATACAGCAGGTTGTTGCCACTGTTGAGGGCGACGAAGAACAGACAGATCCCAGCCATGCAGAACCACCACCCATCGCGGGTCAGGCGTACGCCGCGCAGCCGGGTGAGGAAGCGCAGGTTCATGGCACTGGAACGCGCTCGACGATGCCCGACAGGATTCGCTCAGCTTCAGCGCGCCCGTTGCTAAGCGCGTCGCTATAGCCGCCCTGACTACCGCCGGGAAGGACCAAGCGATGAGCCAGCGCCGGGACCGCCAGCTCACGAAAGTCATCGGGCACACAGTAATCGCGATTTTCCGACAACGCCCGCGCCTGAGCGGCCCGAAACCACGACTGAAAGCCTCGCGGCGACACCCCAAGCTGGAGCAGTGGCGAGCGACGCGTTTCGCCGATCACTCGCTCCGCGTACTCCAGCAGGGACTCTTCCACGCGGACGATACAAACGGTGTCTTGGAGCTGCTGCACCTCGGCACAGGACACCGCAGGCTGCATCTCCTCGACTGGATCGTACTGGCTACCGCGCATGACCACTCGCCGCTCATCGTAGCGCGAAGGATAGCCGAGCCGAAGTCGCAGCAGAAAGCGGTCCATTTGCGACTCGGGCAGTGGATAGGTACCAAAGTGCTCGAGTGGGTTCTGCGTCGCCAAAACCAAAAACGGCTGCTCGATGGTGTGGGTGTAGTGGTCGACCGAGACCCGACCCTCGCTCATCGCCTCCAGCAGACTGCTCTGCGTACGCGGCGCGGCACGGTTGATCTCATCGGCGAGGACCACGTTGGCGAACAGCGGACCTGGCTTGAAGTCAAACTGTCGCGTGTCCTCGTTCCACACGGAGACGCCGATTACATCAGAGGGCAGCAGGTCGGACGTAAACTGAATCCGTCGAAACTTGCCGCCCGTCGCTCGGGCCAGTGCCCGGGCCAGCGTGGTCTTTCCGACGCCGGGGATGTCCTCCAGCAGGATGTGACCACGGGCCCCAAGCGCCACCACCGCCAGACGAATCACATCACTCTTTCCGTGGACCACTTGGCCGATGCTCTGAACCAACCGAACCATCGTCGAGTAGGCTGCTTTGACCGCCGCCGTTCGCGGAGTAGTTCCAGGGACGGAGCCAGCGCTGTTCATCGTCGAGCCCAAGATGACCTTACGGGTTAAGTCATTATAGCCTGAGGACTTTCCGCCCTGGGCAACAAAACCGCGAGCTGGTCGTGGTTTCGACGTTAGTCGGGGTGAGAGGGGCGACGGACTCCCCTCAGAAACGGTGCCGCGTTGCGACACACCGGCTGTTTCAAGCGACCCGCACACTGCCATGCCAGCGCCTCACGGACGGATTGTACGAGGTCTGCATCGGATGTTGGCCTGTGCAGGAAGACAACCAGACCGTCGATCAGCTTCGGCTCTGGGTGGTTTAACAAAATCGTCATGTCGTGGGCACAGCGCGACGTAAGCAGCTCTGCTACCTCAGTGGCCGGAGGAATCGGCGTCATGTCGCGAAAGGACCAGACCAGCTCACAACGGACTCCCTTTCGGACATCGACCGGACTGGGTGCGTCAGGCAAGCCGCCACTGTCCCGCCACAACAAACCGAGGGCTTGTCGCGCAGCCGCGTCGTGCTGTGCACTCAACCTCCGCAGAAACTGAGCCCCACTCGATGCGGCAGGACTGTACGAATAGGAACGCAGAGACAACGCCGCCCGTATCGATTCGACTGCGATTCCCAATCCCAGCGGAGAGCGCCATTCACCCAGTAGATCCAACGCCCCTGATCGCACAGATTCGCTCGGTTGACTCTGCACCATCGCGACAACATCGGCGGACTGGTCTACGCTCCCGATGCGACCGAGTAGCAGCAGCCAACGACCAGGAATGATCTGTTTCCCATCGAGCGCAAGCTGTCCGTTTCGCATCGGCTTCACCAGAATTTTCGCCAGCGCTGGAGCGGTCGCAGCAAACTCTGTCGGGTGATGCGTCTTCAAGTAGCCAGCGTCAGCAATGGCCAGCGCATACGCAACCTGCTGCGATTGTGCAAGTTGTACGTAGTAGCCGGAGTCGATCTCGAACAGAGCGGTCGCCGCAGAGCGACTCTGGTGGTCATCACCTCTCACAAAGCGCGCCAGCATTGGCAACGCACGCGGATTCGGTGAAGCAGCGAGCGCAATCGACAGCTCTGCGATCGTGTTTTCCCGTAAGTCCTCACGGGCCGCGAGCTTCAAGAGCTGCTCCTTAGCCACGTCGCTCTGGATGAGTCCCATCG
>CALLYL010000866.1 GCA_937859535.1 uncultured Myxococcales bacterium | reverse complement strand
TGACACCGCGAGCCTGCTCTGGGCTCATGTAGGCTGGGGTTCCAAACACCGTCCCCGCCCGCGTGAGCTGAGCATCGGGCGTGTCCATCTTCGCGACCGAAAAGTCGAGCACCTTCACAAAGTCGCCCGACCCCTTCATCTCGACGAGAAATACGTTGTCGGGTTTGATGTCTCGATGGATGATGCCCTGCGTGTGCGCCTCTTGGAGCGACTGACATGCCTGCGAGATGATGCGCAGCGCGCGGTGCGGCGGAATCTTGCCGAGCCGTGAAATCTCGTCGGACAGTGGTCGACCATGGAGATATTCCATGGCGATAAACAGCAGTCCTTCTTTGGTTTCGCCAAAGTCGATCATCCGCACCGTGTTGGGATGATCGAGTCGAGCCGCGGCGCGGGCTTCATTGTGGAAGCGCTTCACCCACTGCGGGTCCGACGAAACGTGCGCGCCCAGGACTTTGATCGCGACCGTGCGGTCGACGGTGATCTGCTTGGCCTTGTAGACCACACCAGTTCCACCTTCACCGATTCGGCCCAGGATTTCGAAGCGATCCGCCAGAACCTTGCCAATCAACGGATCATGCTGCGCTGGCGTGCTCATCCTCGCGTCTCCTTGCTGCCTGTTAGGCGGCCCTTACTTGAGGAACAACACCACGCGGCTGTTCTTGCCAATCGAACGCACCGACGACTGAGCTTTGCTTGTCGAGTCGTCGATCACCTGAACAATCTTGAATGTGCCACCGTCGAGTGGCTGACGACCGGACTTACCCTCTAGCACGGCACCTTCCGTGCCTTCATGCACGCCCGCCGCTGCGCCCTTGTCGACGATCATCAGCATCTGTCCGCCTTCACGAAACGAGGTCTTGATACGACCTTCGGTGCCCTTCTCGAGCTTCTCCTCAAACGTCTCGGCTTTGGCTGGCTTGTCTGCGGGAGGCTTCTTGCCGGGCCGCCGTGGCTTGTCCGGGGTCTCAGCCACCACGGCTTCCTCTTCCCAGCGACAGATCACGGAAAAGTCGGACTCGTCCTTCGGCATCGCCGCCTGCATGCGAACAAAGTACGTGCCCATTTCCTCCAGCTTCACCGCCAGCTTCTTCAGCTTGTTCGGAGCTGGACCAGGCGTAAATCCGATCTGCGTACCGAGGCTGTTGAACAGATCGATGTTGAGATCGGCACCGGTGTTATCAATCCGCAACTCGCAGTCGAGTACGTTGTCTTTGCCGGGCGTCGCAATCTCGATGCTCTTCCACTTGGTCCGCTGAAGCTTGGGCCAGCTCACCGAGTCCGTCTCCGGTCGGTTGATCTGGATCGGCTTGGCACCGCCACGCTTGGCATCGACACCACTGTTGGTGTCCGGGTCCGGGCCGTTCTTGATCTTCTTGTTTACGTCGTCTTTACAGCCCGCAGCGGCCATCACCAGCAAGGTCGATGCAAACAGGGTCCGCAGAAGTTTCGCTCGGAAAGCCATCAGTTTTGCCTCGTGCAACAGAGAGAAAAGTTGTCGTACGTCCACGTCCACCAGGGGCTGTTCCTGTGAGGTCGTTTACTTTGCCTTTAGGATCATGAAGCGGTTGTTGCTGCCGAGAGACTTGCCATAGTCCGTCGAGCCCACCGCTTGGCTGTCACCCAGCACCTTGGTGATGCTGAAGGTGCCGCCTTCTAGCTTTTGGCCACCCTCTTTGCCTTGCAGAATGTTGCCCTGCATACCCACGCGCAGCTTGGCCTTGCTGCCCTTGTCGAGATAAAGGATCCGCTTGCCATCTTCTACGGTCGACTGGACGATGCGGCCGATGATGGCGTTTTCCGGAATGGCCGACGAATCACCGCCACCTCCGGCATTGCCGCTGGCACCGCCACCCTGAGCCGCCGCTGCACCACCGGGCATGCCACCACCGGGCATGCCACCACCGGGCATCCCGCCACCGGGCATCATCCCCGGCATCGCGCCCATTTGCGGATAGCCACCGCCCGGCATCATGCCTGGCATCGCTCCCATCTGAGGGTAGGCCCCCATCGGTGGTTGGCCCGGCATTCCGGGCTGGCCAGGCATTCCGGGGGCACCAGGCGCACCGGGGGCACCAGCCGCACCAGGGGCAGCACCAGCCGCACCAGCGGCACCAGCCGCACCACCGCCTTCGTCTTTCTTCCCCGAAACGGAGGTAGGCTTTGCCAACGCCGCGTTCTTACCGGTCTTGAGGACCACGGTATAAACGGACTCTTTCTTCGGAAAGCTCGCTTGAAGCGTGAGTCGAGCGTAGTAGATGCCCGGCGTCAGGACTCGCAGCGGCACATTCTTCTGTGGCACGCCCGCCCGCCCGGGGGACTGAACCACCTGCGCACCGACCTGATCATAAATATCGAGGTTGATCTCGGCATCGGGCTCGTCCCAGTTGAGGACAAATTCCACCCACTTACCGGCGGCGATGCCCGACAGGTCGTAGGCCTTCCAGTCGGTCAGATCGAACTTGGATTGGTTGAGCTCGTCGTTGACTGGCTGGTTAAGCTTGCTGCTCTTGGCCTGCAGGCGCTTGCCATCCTCGTCCTCTTGCTTTTCGCCAGAGCCGGCAGGGCCATCAACCTTTTTGCCCGTGGCCTTGTCGAACTCGCCTTTGACATCGGTTCCAAGTTGCTTGGTGGTATCGGCGGTTGACTTGGTGCTCTGCGCCGTCGAGACACCGGTATCCAGGCCGGTCTTTGCGGTGGTCAGTGTCTGACAGCCGGTCATGGCCGTAGCCATGCTCAGCACGCCAGCCAAAAGCACGGAGTGACGACGGCGATTGGAACGAGGAGCGTTTGCACAGTAATGCATCGAGAGACCCTCTTGGGGATGCTTTCTCCCTAAACCACTTAGGTATTAGAGAAGACCATAAAACAACGTGCAGATCATATGCTAGGCCGCCATCCCCTTGCAACCAGGCATGCAGCGACGGCACTTTCACACTATTACCGTCGGAAACATTGGCCGCCATGGTGATCGCTGCAGCCCATTGAAAGGTTTGGGACTTCCGTCACGACAAATCAGCACGAAACCATTTCCATTTTTTGCAGATAAAAATATGGGACCGCCAAGTCCAAATTCAGCCGAACCGTTTACGTAGGCTGTGTTACATTTTTGATCTGTCTCCGTGCCGACGAAAACATCGCCCCCTCCACGCAGCGATGGCGCGACGGCTAAACTGCCGTCGACGGAAGGACAAGCTGTGCCTAGCCCTCGGACCAGCGAAGTCCGACGGAGCAACCCGCCTGGCGAGCCTCGCGCTTCATTTGCCGCGTCCGCTTCGCTAGTCAGCGAGTCCGCTCCTCAAGCGCCCGAGCGCTACGGCAAATATCACCTGCTCGAGCGAATCGGGATCGGTGGCATGGCCGAGGTCTGGAGAGCCAAAACACTCGGCTCCGAGGGCTTCACCAAAGACCTGGTGATCAAGCGCATCCTACCGAAGTTCACCGGCGATGAAGAATCGGTGAGGATGTTCATCGATGAAGCTCGCTTGGTCGCGAAGCTCCACCACCCAAACATCGTCCAGATCTTCGACTTCGACAAGGAAGGCGATCGCTACTACTTGGCGATGGAGCTGGTCGAAGGTCGTGACCTCAGGCTCAGCGAAAAAGCCGCCGCCAAGACCGGCATCTGGTTCCCGCTGTCGATGTCGATCTACATCATAAGCGAAGCACTGAAGGGTCTGCAGTACGCGCACTCTCGACTCGACCACGGCAAACCGCTCGGCATCGTGCATCGCGACATCTCACCGCATAACATCCTGATCAGCTTTTCCGGGGACGTAAAAATCAGCGACTTCGGCATCGCGAAGGTCGCCGAGCGCCAGAGTCCGAACACCGGCGGCACCGTCAAAGGCAAGCTGTCTTACATGAGCCCGGAACAAATCACCGGGCAGGCGCTCGACTCCAAAAGCGACATCTATTCGATGGGAATCGTCTTTTGGGAGCTGCTCACCCGCCATCGTCTGTTCTTCGGCTCGGACGAGCAAGACGTTGTGCGTCGCGTTCGCGATGGGGTGGTGCCACCGCCGCGCCAGTACAACCCAGACATTCCCGAGGAAGTTGAAAAGATTGTCCTTGGCATGCTGGTGCCGAATCGAGTGCAGCGGATCCAAACGGCTGGCGAAGTGGTCAAGCAGCTCATGGCGTTGCCACAGTATTCGTACGAGGCTCAGGCACTCGGTGAGTTCATGGCGACGCTGTTCCCTGAACAGTCGCGCAACTGGACTCAGTTGTTGAAGAGCATGCTCAAATCGGAGCGCAAGCAGCCGATTGGCCAAAGCATGCTCACCATGACGCCGCTGCCCAGCACGGTGCCAAACCCATTTCCAACGGCAGCGCCAGTGCAGACTGGGTCTCCGTCGCCACCACCGGGAACAGCGCGAGCGACCTCGACACCACCCGCGTCCAGCAAACGACCGCTGACAAAGAGGCCGCTACCACCGCCGAGCGAGGCGCAGTCTCACGAGACGGCCCAGCTAAGCCCCAAGCTCTTGGCCGAGTTGCCCACTCCGAACGCACACGATTCACCGAATCCCGCCGCTACCGGCGATTCCTCCCCCCAATCTACGCCGGCCAACCAAGAGCTGGCGTCGCGGAGCAACATGTCAGGATCGGATCAAAAAACCCAGATAGCCACCGAGATGCCGCCCGAAGTTGCCGCAGCGATCGCACGGGGCGCTCCACCTGCCCCCGCCGGGGCGCGCACCATGATCGCCCAGGCACCATCGCTGCCACCGTCGGGTGCTCCACCGAGCGGCGCTCCGCCAATGGCGGCGGGTGCAGCCCCAGAGGGGGCACGCACCATGATCGCGCAGGCCCCGAACATTCCCGGACCGCCAGGCGGGGGGCCAGTGATGTCGACCAACCCGCAGCAAGCGACGATGTATGCCACACCGGCACCGCAGATACCGGCACCGCAATCGATGGCCGCCACGCTGCCGCCCGGAGCGCGTACGCCCAGCGTGCCTCTGACCATGCGCCCCGCCGCACTGGCGTTTGGTGCCAGCGTGCCAAGCGTTGGCATTCCGCCAGTGGCCAAGTGGATCATCGGTCCAGCCATTGCGCTCATCATCGGGCTACTGACCACGGCAGTGGCCAATCGGCTGTGGCCGCCCGAGCAAGGTGTCGTCGGTGGGCCGAGCATACTCTCGCCGTCTCGCAAGCTGAAGATCATCACCGACCCACCCGGTGCCTCCGTCGAGGTCAACGGCAAGGCACTCGATGCCAAGACGCCGACCGAGGTGAAGGGCGACGTGGGGGCGACCGCCAAGCTGAAGATCACACTGGCAGGCTTCGATCCGATCGAAATGCGAGTGTTGTTTGCCAAAGATGAGCGCCCGCCGCTGAACATCCGCATGCCCAAGCTCGGAAGCACCAAGGCCAAAACGGCGGACCCGAGCCAGTTTGATACCAAAGTCGGGGTTCAAGAAACCGAGGACGGCGACAAGACCGCCAAGACGGACGACAAATCGGCCAAAACGGACGACAAATCGGCCAAAACGGACGACAAATCGGCCAAAACCGCCAAGACCGAGCCCGAAGAAGACGATAAGAAAGGCAAGAAGGTCAAAAAGGACAAGGTCGCCAAGGCCGAGGAAGAGGACGACGACGACAAGAAGGGCAAAAAGAGCAAGAAAGACAAGGCGGACAAAGCAGACAAGGGCGACAAGACCGCCGCGAAGAAGGAAAAGTCGACGCTGACCGTCACCGTCCGACCGTGGGCAATCGTATTCGTCGACGGCAAGAAAATTCAGCAGACGCCGCTTCGAGACTTCGCCATCAGCCCTGGGGCGCACACCATCCTTCTGGTCAACGACAGCAAGGGCAAGCGCGAGTCCATCAAGGTCAAGGTGTCGGCAGGCGAAAAAGTGCCCCCGATCACGCGCACCTGGGAATAGCCTTTGCCCATGAACGAGTCGCTCCCCGATAGCATCAGCGAGCCACTGACCGTTGCGGATGCCCAGGATGCGGTGGCGCAGGCGGCGATTCGTCGCAACGACCGCTACTTGCGCGAGTTCATCGAGGAACTGTCGATTTGCCCTTACGCTCGGATGTGTCGCGAGCAAGACCGACTGTATCGAGCGGTTTTCTTACAGAGCCATCCGACGCCACATTCTGTCGCTGAGCATGTGCAATCGATCGAACCGCTGACTCAATTTGAGATTGGGCTGCTGATCTTTCCAAACTTCGCCGGTCCGGGACTGGTCGGCGAGGCCCATCCTTTCGAGCGCTTCGTCGCTGAGACTCGAAACCAATACGGCAAACTGCGGCGGCCTCCACCCGGGTTCTTTCTGGTCGCGTTCCATCCCGCGATGCCGATGAACCTGGCCAATCCCGATGTGGCGGTACGGTTTATGCGGCGGAGCCCCGATCCGACCATCCAGCTTGTAAGGCCGGGCGTGATTGAGTCGGTTCGCAATCCCAGCCACGACCGCGACGATCTCTCGACGACAATCGCCGAGGTTGGCCTACGCACGGTTCGCAGTGCTGGACCCGAACAGATTGCCGCCAATCTCTCTGCCATCCACCACGACGACCGACCACCTCGCACCAGCTAACCGGCGGACCCTCGTATGGGGTTGCGCCATTGTCAGTGACCGCGTTAGCGTGATATTGCTGCTATTAGCGCCGTCGAGAAATGCTCATTGTCCCCAACTCCGGGTCGAGCTGCGACGGTGTCAGCACCGCAAGAGGAACTGGCATGGCATCCACACACACCGGCCCCGAGAGCGCAGGTTCCGCCGTCGAGCAGAGCTGCGCTGTCATTGAAAAGATCCTTGGTCTTACCACCTCGCACCGTGAGTCCGACCGTGGCATTTACATCGACAAAGGGCTCTATGTCATAAAGCAGGGCTCGTCGTACGTCATGATCTCGGTCGCACACACCGGGGAAAATCGCGACCAAGCGCTGGTGCGATTGACCGCGCAAGTGGTGGCTGGAGTCCGCCCCGACGCGACGCTGCTTCGCAAGCTGCTCATCTTGAACACCCGGCTGCGCTTCGGGGCATTTGCCTACGAACCCGACGGGGACTTGATCCTGTTTACCCACAGTCTCCTCGGTGGTGCGACGCTGAACCCGAACGAGGTGATGGCCGCTGTCCATGACGTCGCGCTTGCGGCGGATCGCTATGACGATCAAATCGTCGCCCAGTATGGTGGACGACGAATGCAGGACGTCATTGAAGAATCGGCCTGGGCGCACCTGCTCAAAAAGGCAGGAGATGAGCCACCGCATCCGCACCTCGATGTGGAATCGACCAAAAAAGCGCCAGCGTCAGGCGGCAAAAAGAAAGGAAGTTAGCCATGGCCAAGCCCACCAAGCGCTCGGCAAGTGGCAAGCCTCCTGCTCCAATCGAAGTGGCCGATGGCCCGCGCAAGCTCATGCACGGTGCGTATGCCGACGTCACCCAGGCGATCGGGCGAACGCCGATGGTGCGACTGAACAAGGTCGCGGCCCACATCCGCAGCTCGATTTACGTCAAGTGCGAGTATCTAAATCCCGGCGGCTCGATGAAGGATCGCATCGCGCTCAACATCATTCGGGATGCGGAACAAAAGGGGCTGCTTGGACCGGGCGGCGTCATCATCGAGGCAACCTCCGGCAATACCGGCGCAGGCCTGGCGATGGTGGCGGCCCTTCGCGGCTATCAGTGCATCTTCGTCATGCCCGACAAGATGTCGACGGAAAAGGTCGCGAATCTCCGCTCGCTAGGTGCGAAGGTGGTGCTCTGTCCAACTGCCGTCGATGCCGAAGATCCACGCAGCTACTACTCAGTGACCAAACGCCTTGTCGCTGAGACCCCAAACGCGTTCCACGCCAACCAGTACCACAACCCAGCCAACCCCGAGGCGCACTACCTGTCGACGGGCCCGGAGATCTGGGAGCAGACCGCTGGCGAGATCGACGCCTTCGTCGCTGGCATGGGCACAGGTGGCACCATCTCGGGCTGTGGCAAGTTCTTCAAAGAACAGAACCCCAAGGTCAAGATCGTCGGTGTAGATCCGATCGGCTCGATCTACTACGAGCTCAAGAAGACCGGACGGATCACCAAACCGTTTTCGTACTCCGTCGAGGGCATCGGTGAAGACTTCGTGCCCAGCACGATGAACCTGAACATCGTCGATGAAATCATCCGTGTCGACGACAAAGACTGCTTTTTGCTGACCCGAGCGCTGGTGCAAAAAGAAGGCATCCTGTGTGGCGGTAGCGCGGGCGCAGCGGTAATGGGGGCGATTCGTTACGCCGAGCAGCTCGATGCCCAGGGTCTACCGCCGCAGAATATTGTGGTGCTGCTGCCCGATAGCTCGCAGAAGTATTTGTCGAAGATCTTCGACGACAACTGGATGCGCGACAATGGATTCTTGGATACCGAAGATCCGCTCGGTACGGTGTCCGACATCTTTGCGACGCGCCCGCCCCGCCCGGTCATCACAGCCGAGAGAAGCGCAACGCTGCGTCAGGTGATCTCGCTGCTCAAAGAACATGGCATCTCGCAGGTGCCGGTGCTGGATCGCGGACGGCTGTGCGGAATCGTTGCCGAGGTGGACTTGCTCAACCACATCCTGGTCAAAGGCAGCTCACTCGATGCCAGCATCGAGCACATCATCGAGGCGGACTATCAGACGGTGACCCCGCAGACCAAGGTTCGGTTGCTGAAGACGATCTTTAATGATGCCAAGATGGTCTGCGTCCTATCGTCTGGGCCGGTCAGCAGCGCCGATGGCACCAAGATCGATCGCACCACCGTCCCGAGCGATAGCCTGCTCGGCGTGATCACCAAAATCGACCTGATCGACTACCTCTCCACGCGCCGCAACTAGCCAACGACGCGTCTTCGGTCATCGCCAGCCCGCCGCCGCCCTCCCCGCTCATGCATGCGCTGCGCCTTACGAGGCAGCGCAAAAGCGCAGCACAACCAACAAGGTGATGCTGCCAGTGCCGAAGGAGGGAGTCGAACCCTCATGTCCCGGAGGACGAGGGATTTTGAGTCCCCTGCGTCTGCCATTCCGCCACTTCGGCTTGAACCGAGAAACAGCGGCACGCTATCACATCGATCGCGTACCGCGCACAAATTTTGTGGTCGTTTTACACCGTATTACGGGCACGGCAGATAGGCTGCGGCACGCGCCGACACCTTCACGTACATCCGCAGGTAGGCGTCGTGGGCAAAGAGTCCCGAGACCTCGATGCGACCGATGTCCGCTTTGACACAGGCTTCGGGCCCAGGGTTTAGCTTGTGCCGCACGATCAGATCCTTGCTGAGTTTGTCACGCACGGTTTGCAGTCGTGCGCCGATATCGAGTCGTAGCGCTTGCCGAATCTGCTTCTTCATCTTGTCGCTATCGAGCGTGGTCTTGAGCCGAAGGATCGCGCTCTTGGTCTCAATCGTCGGCTCTAGGTTCGGCACCGAGAGCTGATTGTCGACGATCTCCGGCTGCCCCGACATAAACAGATCCCCTTCGAGGTCGATCTTCCAGCCTTTTTTCACGAAGCCGTTCAGGTGCAGCTTGGTCACGATCTGCCCCCCCGAGGCGTACAACTCCGGCTTTTCGAGATAGAGGTTGGGATACTCGGGGTCAAACACAAGCTTGCCGTCGGTAAATGCCTGCTTCATCGCTTTCTGAAGCTCTGCGTACGTCGCCGCAATCGGTACGATCACCTCGAAGGGGCCCGTCGGAATGCTGGCAACGTTGTGCAGTGGCGGCAGCTTGCTTCCACCAGTCGTCATGCTCTTATCAGGACTGCAGGGCAACGTTACCGATGGTGCCACGACGACGCTCAGGTCTTTCTCGAACCCACCAGCGAGCACGCTCGGCCCAGCCTCGATCGACTGCACGCCGAGCTTTACGCAGGCACTGGCATCACCGACGGGGAAATTGATCGGCCTGGCCAGTTTTTCATAGTTTTCTGCCAGCAGCGGACGCAAATCGATGCGCAGCTCACGCAGCCGCTTTTCGACCTCATCCTTGATCATCGTCAGCGCCCCGGCTCCCCACTCAGCGGCCTTGAGCAGCTTGTCTTCGCTCTGCACCTGAACCTGCGGGTTCTGCAGCAGTGCCATAAAATCCGAGCCCAACGCCGGCTGCACTTCCGCAGT
>CALLYL010000865.1 GCA_937859535.1 uncultured Myxococcales bacterium | reverse complement strand
GCTCGCTTGGCGGGTTTCGCAACTGTCGGCTCTGCTTTCCAACCAGTGGTCGGTGGCCGGGTAGGATCTTCACCAATCCAATCATCTACGCCGGTCGACCGGCAAGCGGAGGGGGCCTTTGGCCGAGAACAACAAACCAGGTGGTTCTAACGTCAACGACCTCAGAGCACGTCTCGGAGTCAAAAAGGCGGGCGGTGGCCCGGCTCCGGCGGGGCCTGGGGTTCCAGGCGCACCGGCACCGATTCCGGGTATGCCAGGTCAAGCAGCAGCGCCTCCTCAGGGTGCGGTCCCCGTTCCTCCTGGAATGGTTCCGCCCCCCGCTGGCTTCCCGCCGCCGCCGGGCTTTGCAGCGCCGGTCGAGCCTCCCAAGCCCGATCCGTATGCTGCCCAGCAGGCAGCCATGGCGGCATCGCTGGCCGCGTTCTACGGGGCCGGTCAGTCGCTGCCTGGCAACGCGGACGAGGTCAAAGACGGCGCGAAGAAGAGTCCTCTCGGGCTCATCATCGGGATCGGTGTCGCGGGCGCGCTCGGCGTGCTCGTCGGCTATACGGTCAGCTTCATCAAGGGCCAGAACGAGTTCATCGAGCTGGGCACCGAGAAAGCCAAAGACATCAAGAAGGAAGTCGAAGGCGTTCGCGGTCGCGTCAAGTCGGCGCTCGATGCCTTCAAAGAGACGAAACCGGGCGAGGCTCCGTCGACGGAAACCCTCGACAAGCTGGCCAACCTCGATCTCGCCGAGCCGGAAGCGACGAACAAGCTGTTTACGCCGCTCCTTGGAACGTTCAACGGTAAGCTCGTTCGCTCGATGTTTGACTACTACAACAACGTGACGGCGTTCTTCCGTGAGGTGCAGCTCCACGCCGCACTGACCAAGAACGATCGTGAAGTGTTGGTGAAGTGCTTCAAGGCATCCGCTGACGCTGCCGCCAAGGGACCGACGCCGCCGCTCGGTGTGACGTTCGACTATAGCCAGAAGCTACCGCAGGCCATTCTTGCGACGCTCGGCGGCGTGGTTTGCCCGAAGGAAGGCGAGACGAACTGCGATCCGGGCGAAATGAAGCTGCGATTCCGTACATCGGTGAGCGGTCAGTTCCAGGAGAAGCCCGCGAAGGGTCTGCCGAAGGACATCGTGATCCCGATCCAGCCGACCGATCTGCTCAAGAACGTGGCCGTGGGTGATCCGAACCAGCTCGCCTGCCGCGACTACGTCCGTCGCATTGAGCGCATCCGAACGACGGTGACCAAGATTCCCGAACTCGAAAAGTTCGTGGTCGAAGGTCTCGACGATCGCATCAAGAACCCACCGAAGTAACGCCGCCGAAGCAAACGATGAACCGCGCCCTCGCTCGAGCGGCGTGTTCCACTCGTTCCTCCCGCGCACGTTCGACCGAAAGCCATGTGTGAGCATCGTTCACCCATGCAGCTCTCGTTTTCAGCATTTTAAAATACTAAATAAATTCGGCATGAACAGCCCTGGTGGCTAATCAGCGATCCGGCCTTTGAAGCTCTGCTATCGGTAGCGTGGTCGAAAGTCGCTTTCTAGTGCGCCTCCCGTCTGATTGATTACAAAGTGTTTTTCTTGTATTCTGCCCAGGGAGGTTTTGTCTGAGCCAGGTTGAGCAACCCCGGGATGCACGGTCCGGCATGGTCATCGGAGGCTACCGTTTGCTCAAACTACTGGGCGCGGGTGCGATGGGCCGCGTCTACCTGGCTGAGCACGAACGGCTCGGCCGACGAGCGGCTGTCAAAGTCCTCGACGGCTGGGATCCCGAACTGGTGTCACGGCTGTTCTGTGAAGCTCGTGCCGTCGCCCAGATCGGAGATGAGCACCTCGTCGATGTCTACGACTTTGTCGCCGATCCTCAGAAGGGCGTCGTCGCGTATGTCATGGAGTATCTCGCCGGAGAAGACCTGCGCAAGCTGCTCCAGCGAGAAAGGGTCATTGCACCACATCGCGTCGCTCGTCTCGCCTCACAAGTCTGCGCTGGCCTCGATGCTGCCCACAAAGTCGGCGTCGTACACCGCGACTTGAAACCGGACAATATCGTCATCGTCCGTCGAGGCGGTGATAGCGACTTTATTAAGATCGTCGACTTCGGCATCGCGCAGTTCGCCGGCCCCGTCGCACACCGCACGCGGGCGGGCATCGCACTCGGCTCAGCAGCCTACATGGCCCCCGAGCAAGCCGAAGGCAAGCGCGTCGATGGCCGAGCGGATCTGTACGCCGTCGGCGTCCTCATGTTCGAGTTGCTCACCGGTGAGGTGCCGTTTTTGGGCAAGACTTCGCGCGAGACGCTCGAGATCATGCACGTGACGAAGGTTCCGTCGCCAGCAGGTGATCACGGGGCCGGGCTTGTTCCGGATGCGCTCGCCAAGCTGGTACAGCGCTGCATGGCCAAGCGTCCCGAGGATCGCTTTCAGACTGCCGAGGAGCTTCGCAAGGCACTGCTCGACATTGCCGAGATAGCGCCTGATCGCGGAGACAAGACGCAGTTCCTCGGAACGGTCACCAAACGCAAAACATCGTCGCCACTGAAAGGATTGTCGTCTTCGGCAGTCCTCGGCATGGCGATCGCGTTCGCTGTCGGCCTCGGTGCCGGCCTAGTCATCATGGGCATCCGTTAGGTCGTGCCCGGCAACGGCATTCGCAGCACCCACTTCACTCGTATGGCCCGGCTTGACTCGCCAGGGAGGTCCAAGAGATGGTGACGCCCATGAAGCGGTCGGTTCCTTTTGTCTGGGTAGACGTGTTTGCAGAGGCACCGTTTGGGGGTAACCCGCTCGCAGTTCTCGATGGTAGTGGCATACCCGAGGATGCCCACCTGCCGCTGGCCCGAGAGCTAAGCCTGTCCGAGACTACATTTTATCTGCCGCCGAGTCAGCCCGAGGCAGCGGATCTGCGAGTACGCATCTTTACGCAGGCAAAAGAGATCCCGTTTTCCGGACACCCGCTCCTTGGTACTGCCGTCGCTGTACTACTCAATGGACGACTGCGATTTACTGCGCCCCAGACCACCGTGCGACTCGAAACCGGCATGGGTATCGTTCCGGTGACGGTAACGGGAAGTGAACATCCCGAACGAGCCCAGTTTTCCCATGATCGCATCAGCGTACCAGGATCTCCCATCAGCGATGAGCGCCTGGCCTGGTTGTCGCCCGCTCTAGGCCTACCGATGGATCGTTTTCGGGCACGCACCACCACGTCATCGGCTTCAGACGAGCGAGTGCTTTATCCGCAGGTGGTGAGCGGTGGTGCCCGGCAGCTCATCGTCCCGATCCAGACGGTGGAAGAGATCGACGAAATCAACGCCAGCTACCGAGATGTCGTCGTCGCTGAAAAGACGCTCGGTGCCGAACTGGGGATTTTGTCGTTCGCGTTTCGATCTCCGCCAGGCAGCGATGCAGCCGTTCAAGTCCGAGCGCGATTTTTTGCCTACGATGCGCCCAACGAAGATCCAGCGACGGGAAGTGCAGCGGCCTCGCTCGCGGTCTATTTGCATCACCATAAGCTGCTGCTGCCCGGACAGGCGCTGGAGATCGATCAAGGACCACCACGTGGACCGATCGAAGGTGCCCCCGGTCGTCGCTCGCTGCTTCGGGCGTTCTGCGATGGCACCACGGTGCAGGTTGAGGGCCGGGTTCGCGAAGTCCTTCAAGGCGAGATGCGACTCCAGTTCTAACCCTCGTCCGCTTTTCGCAGCTTCCGACACAGCACTTTGGCGAGTCGCTTCGGACTCCATCTCAACAGCGATCGGACTTGCCTGCTCGCCGCGTGCTGCAGCCGCTCGCGTCGGATCGCCACATGTGCAAGCAAGTGAGCCGAGCTACTCGCGGGAAGGATCGGATCGTAGCGAATGCGCTCCGCCAAGATCGCGAGGTCATGCTCGAAACCAAGCTGATCGGCGAGCCTCTCGAGGTTCTTCTTCAGATCGACAAATCGCCGAGGTCGCAGCGGCCGGAGCAGACAAACGGTGTAGTAGCAGTCCTTGATCCGCTTTCGGGCTCGATGAAAGTTCTCGGTCGACGGAAGCATATTCATACGTCGACACGCCTGCCGCATCCGTCTCCACAGCCGTGCCACTCCCTTGCTGATCGCCTTGCCAAGAGGCAGCACCAGCCCGAGTCCGTCTACTCGTGATCTCAGATCACGAAGTGCCTGCAACACCTGCTGGCGGAGCATGTTCTCAACGGAAGACTGCGCAAAGGGCAGCAGCAACCGCGACACTACCTCGATCGCCTGCACCAGCTCGGTATCATCCGTTTCGTCACGCAGCTTCGCCAGCGTCTCACCTAGCACTTGCTCATCGCGTACCGATGACAGTTGTCGCGCTGTCCTCGCCACCTGCTCACCCACCACCCGGCCAGGGACCGGACCGAGCGCGTAGTACAAAAGCCGCACCACGGTCCGTACCCGTTTGCAGGCTTTCCGCGCCGAGTGGATCGCCTCGGCCTCCGTCTTCAAGGCGGGAGCCAAAACCGCCAGCAGTCGCTGCGCTTCATCGATCTGCTCATGCAGGATCTCTCGAAGCGAGGAGCCCAGCCGTGGTCCCGTTCGCTCCGGTGATAGCGCAAACACCATCTCTCTCTTTTACGCCTTCAGCACGCTTACGCCATCAAGACACGCTGCAGAAAGGCCGAGGTCTTGCTCAGCACCAGGTCCGGAATCTCATGGCCGCCCCGAAACGCCACAAAGTCGAGCTTCGCCCCGGCACCATCGAGATGACTGCGCAGCCGCTCAGCCGACTCAAATGGCAAGATCGGGTCCATCACGCCGTGGCTTTGCAAGATCGGCAAACCCTGGCTCGACGAAAGCAGTGGTCGCCACTCCCCTTCCGCAATGACGGTGCCCGACCAAATCACCACGCCGGCCAGTTTGCGTCGACCGCGCAGCATGACGTCCGTCGATAGCATCGCCCCTTGCGAAAACCCACCAAGCACCGTCTGGCCCGGCGGCACGCGCAGCCCTCGTTCCAGTTCGTCGAGTGTTTTTTCGATCTTGTTGCGGGCTGCGACCAAACCATCGGGAACCTCGGCCGCCAGCCGCTCGAACTGACCCGTCATGAGCTGCCCTTGCAATCGCTCGATGTCGATCAGCCACCAGGCCCGCGCATCCATCATCCCCATCGCTCCGAAGCCCAGGTCCGGGCCTGCCAGCGATAGTGGTGCCGCCGGAAACGCAAACCGCATCTGCGGCGGAACCTTGAGCATCGGTGCCAACCCCACCAGATCGGTTCCCGGCGCGCCAAAGCCATGTAGCAGCACGACAAGTGGCCCGTCTCCTCCACCCACCCCATCGGTGCCGCCCGTAATCACCACATCGAGCTCGCCTACGCGCTCTCTTCGCACCTTACGCATCGCTTCTGTCCTTTTCTGCCGAGCGGCGTAGGTGCCGACCGACACGGCTGTTTTCTCACGAAATGGTGCGCACGCGAAGGGAGGTGGGCTTGCACCGCCATGGCCCTACGGTGGAATCTAACGCGTATGAACAATCTGTTGCGAGTAGTGCTCATGAGCCTGATTCCTGCTGTCACCAC
>CALLYL010000864.1 GCA_937859535.1 uncultured Myxococcales bacterium | reverse complement strand
CGGCACCGTAACTGTCACTGGCGCGCTGTGGACAGAGTCCACTCCGGATCTGCACGGAGTTCTGTGTTGGGAGCGTACTAGGTACGGGCGCGACGACGGATCATGGTCACGCAAATCAACAGCAGTGCTGCAAACAAGCCCGGCACCGTGGTGCTGCGTCGGCCAAGCTGACACTGACAGGCACCTGCTTCCGCATCGGGCGGAATGGGATCGGGAGGCACCACCTCATCCCCACCCTGGTCGAGCTTCGTCGCCAGGTTGCCAGTATTGCGGAGGTCATGGTGGAAGCTATCCCAATCCATTCGGCCTTTGCTCAGTCCGCGAACGTGCCACACAAACAGCCAGCCGTTGCGGGTAATGGTCGCTAACTCCAGCTTGCCGTCACCGTCCATGTCACCGACGGTCGGAGTCGCGGCGATCCAACCTCCGGTCATTTTGGGAAACCCTTGCGCTTCTTTGCCATCTACGTTCCAAGCGTGAACGAAGTATCCCGCCGAACCGGACACCACATCGCGGAGCCCGTCCCCATCGACATCGACCACAATCGGGTTTACGAAAAACAGGTAATCCTCAATGGCTTGTGGGAAGCCCGGCTTCATCTTGCCAGTCGTTAGATCCCAGGCCGACAAGCTCATCTCGTAGTCGAGTCGCTGAAACGCCTTCACCATCGACAGTGCCGCATTCGCTCCCGCTGTCGGCAAGATCGCCTCAAACCTACCATCGCCATCGAGATCGCCGAGCGCCGGGCTGGCAATGAAACCCATGGTCGAAAACTCACGGGTGTTCGCTTTTTCTCCGAAAGCCTGCTTGTTTCCCGATGGCTGCACCGGATACGGCTGACCGTTCGCCTTGAGAATTGTGAGTCGTGTACCAATGCCGTTGATAAATATCTCGGGAACCCCATCACCGTCGATGTCACCCAGTGCAGGTGCGTTCGGAATCCCGATCCCAACCACCGGCAACACATCCTTGCTGTTCATGCTGACCGGCCAGCCAGGGAGGATCAGGTTCGGGGCTTTGCCACCACGTCCATCGATCACATAGACCCGTGCATACTCTCCGTACTGTTCATTGGTGGCTAGCGTGAGATCGGGGATGCCATCGCCATTGAGGTCTCCGACCGCTGGAGTCGACAGGATTCGGGCTCGCTGTCGAGGCTCGGGATCCTTGATGTCGTCGGGGCGGCTGGGATCGTTGATAAGCTGTGGCCAGCCAGCGAGTCGTGAGCCGTCCCCCTTCCAGACATAGACCTGACCGTCGAATGACGCACCGATGATGTCGAGCTTGCGGTCACCATCGAGATCAACCAGCACTGGCGCAGCAAAGAAGCCATCGTCGATGATCTTGCGCGGATCGGTGCCTTGGCTTTTGGCGATGCCATCTACCCTGACCGGAAATCCGGGCAGCGGTTTTCCATCGAAGCCGATGGCTACCACCGTGCCGTCGTACGTTGCGACCACCACGTCGGGTTTGCCGTCACCGTCGACATCTCCGACGGCGGGAGTCGCCAGGATCGCTTGGCCATACCCTGGCCTTGTCCGAGTTACCGCACCGCTCCACGCCGGGGCCGCCAGGTGTCCTGTCGAATCGGTGCTGAGCGCGGCAATCGCAGGCATCGCGGCAGGCCAACCGGGCAGGTCTTTGCCATCGGCGCGCAGCGCATGTACGAAGCCGACGGAGTCCGCCACGATCAGCTCACGCTTGCCGTCTCCATCCAGGTCCGCCATCTTGAGCGAAGCTTCCCCCGACGAGCCGATCCGCATCGGAAAGCCGGGCAGCAAGTCCGGATCGGTGTGAATGTGAACCGTGCGCCGCGCCTCACCGGACAGGCCATTGCGCAAAGGATCGGTCGAGCGCTGAGTCGCCCTTACCCGCACCGTGATCGCATGAACGTGAGCGACATCGTCGGGCTGCCAGTTTGGATCCTCTGGCGAGAGCACCGGATTGTTCACCGTCAGCTCCGCAGCCGGAATGTATCCGAGCGGGCCTTCGAGCGGCTGCGATTGCAGTTCCGCCCCACCCAGACGTTTCCAGTCGCCGTCTTTCGGATCGACGCCCGGACCCCACTCAATCACGTAGTCGTACTGATCCTTGGTCGAGCTGCGCAGGCTGATGCGACCATGGACGGGCACCATTCCATCCCGCTTGCCGAGTACCTGAAACCACTCGGGGCTCTCAATCTCGACCTGCGGCGGAATCGCTCCGGCCATGATGGCATCGACCGCTTTGCGAGCGTTCACTCGTCCATAGCCGAAGCGCCGCACAAAGCCCGGACCCGTCGGATAGGCCTGCGGATTCATGCTCTCTGCCGGATCGTAGAAGCTGTCGACCGTGCCGATCATGATCTGACGAACTTCCTCCGCCGTGAGTCGTCGCACGCGCTGCATCACCGGACCGCTATCGCCAACCGGAGCGTCATTTCCCATCGGTGGATGCAACCGTGCTGGTGCAGGCAAATCGGCCAGCAGCGCCGCACTATATAAAAGTCCCGCCATGCCCGAAGCTCGGCCCGTCGCCTCCGAGCTACAGTGCGTGCCTGGCACCGATAGCTGAAGCTGGGCACCGTAGTTTGTGCAGTTGTCGAATGCAAAGGCATGAGTGGCATCCTCGCGACGGTCGGCGTTGTAGCGAATCGCGTGCACGTAGACGGTGTGATTGCTTGTTCCGGGGAAGTTGTGATGGAAGCTGTTCTCGTCGGCAGCCGAGGCAATGACGGTGACGTGATTGTCATAGGCATAGTCAATCGCCCACTTCGCAAGCGCCGAGTTGGACAGCGCACCGAGTGCTTCCTGAATCACCGAAGCTCCGTTGTCGACGGCATACGTGGCGGCGACCGCGAAGTCGTTGCCATCCGCGACAAAACTGTCTCCAACACGCAGCGGCATCACCCGACAGCGCGGACAGACTCCTGCATCGCCAATCCCATTGTCCGTTTCGGCTGAGGAGTCCTGTGCCTCACCGGTACCATGACCGTAACGGGTATCGTCATAGG
>CALLYL010000863.1 GCA_937859535.1 uncultured Myxococcales bacterium | reverse complement strand
TGCGGTCGCGGCCGTACTAGGCCTGCGTCCCGATCAGGTGAAGCTGAATCAGCTTTTTGTCGGGGGGAGCTTTGGTCGACGAGCGAATCCCAAGTCCGACTATCTGCTGGAAGGGGTCTTCATCGCCAAAGCGCTCAACAGTGGTGCCACCGCAGGCGTACCGATCAAACTCCTGTGGACCCGCGAAGATGACATGACCGGCGGTTACTATCGTCCGCTGTACGTCCACAAGCTCAGTGCCGGCATTGATGCCCAAGGAAAACCGCACGCGTGGCAGCACCGAATTGTGGGGCAGTCGATCGCCACCGGGACTCCGTTTGAGCCGATGATCGTTAAAAATGGTGTCGATGGCACCAGTGTGGAAGGTGCCGCCGACCTTCCGTATTCGATTCCCAACCTGCAAGTGGAGCTGCACTCGCCACGGCCGGGGATTCCGATTCAGTGGTGGCGTTCGGTGGGATCGACTCACACCGCGTTTTCGACAGAGACGATGGTCGATGAACTGGCTGTCCTGGCGGGCAAAGACGCAGTGGCCTTCCGGAGCGAACTACTCGATAAGTTTCCGCGCCACAAGGGAGTGCTCAAGCTTGCCGCAGACAAGGCCGGTTGGGGCAAACCGCTCAGCAAAGGAAAGCCCGGTGAGCGGCGCGGTCGTGGCATTGCAGTCCATGAATCGTTCAATACCTTTGTCGCCCAAGTCGCGGAGGTTACGGTTGCCCCTGATGGCTCGTTTACCGTCGATCGCGTGGTGTGCGCGGTCGACTGCGGAATCATCATCAATCCAGATTTGGTGGTTGCACAAATGGAGGGCGGCATCGGCTACGGACTCTCTGCGGCGCTCTCGGGGGCCATCACGATCACAAACGGAGCCGTCGATCAATCGAACTTCCATGACTATCTGGTGCTCCGACTCCCAGAGATGCCGAAGGTGGAAGTCCACACAGTGACGTCATCAGAGAATCCCAGTGGCGTAGGTGAGCCGGCCACTCCGGTGATTGCTCCGGCAGTAGCCAACGCACTGTTTGCAGCGACTGGAAAGAGGCTCCGCAAACTGCCGTTTGCCACCAGCGATCTCAAGGCCTAACCGAAGGAGCGGCTCGTGAGGAAGCTCCAATTTCCGCGCAATCGCTCCCTTACGCTGGTGACTGCGCTCCTCTTCATGGTGGGAAGTGCGTGCAACCAGGAGAGTCGCGGCACGACCTATCACGATGATGCGGACTTAGGTGTTCTGGTTGATCTCAAAGTCGAACGGAAGCCTCCGGATCTGGGTCCGCCACCTGATCTGTCTGCGCCGGATGTGCATGTGGTCATCACTGCCGACAATGCCTATGCCTTTGGTTGGGGCTACGCCGACCGTGTCACCAAGCTCAACGGAAGACCGATGACCACCGTTGCTGGTGACATCTTCAACTGTCCCATCGGAGTAGGCCCAGAGGCCTATGACATTCCGGCGAGCGAAGCCCCCGCAAACGGCTATATCTACATTGCGGCCTGGGCAGATGATGCGACCACGCAAGGAGTCATCGGACAGTTTGATCGCGGCGGACTCCCAATCTATACGGGCGATGGGGACTGGGAGGTCTGTGCCACTGGACTCTATTATGACACCGGCCCTGCTGGAGGCGGACCCACGCTGGCGGTCGTCAATCAAGAGATTGCCAAGTGTACCGCAGGCTCAGGAAGTCCCACCTCGACCAGTGCAGGATGGGTCAATTCCAAGGGTGCCGTGACCGCAGGAGCCATCGGAGCGCTCGCGGTGGGCGAGGACAACAGCCTACAAGGGGGTGACTTTCCCATCGTCTGTCAGATGGATGCCACTGGCAAGAAGGGAGTCGACCCCAGCGCCCGCTGGATGTGGTACAGCCCCGACGGCAAAAGCCCATTCCGTCATAGCGGGGGACACAACCCAACCAGAGCCTTCCTCATCTTCCGACTCCCGAGCAAGACCATCGTCATCGGCTAAGGCACGTAGACGGCGCGTCGTTGAGTGTGGCTACGCATCGCGTGAGGGCTCCTTGGCCGCAGGTGCCCTCGCGCTCGGATTTGTGCAGCTTCGGCAGTAAGTCGTGACGCCTGCGTCCGCTGACTGCAAGCATTGGCCACATTTTTCTTGCTTACCGAGACCGTAACTCTCGATTCGTTCGTCAAAGAGAACTACGAGACAAGAACTATGCGGCACCTTCCCGCGCACATCCGCAGGCTGCCGAGGTGAGTCCTGCTCTCGACGGCACGCCGTGACGAAACGAGATCACTGATAATGTACGGTCGTCCATCAATGGCCCCGACTCGGTGGACGGTGACTACGTTCGGGTGTTGCACCCGGGCCATGGAGCGCGCTTCGGCCAAAAAGCGCTCGCGCAGCAGGGTGTCGCGGTCCGCCAAGTCCAGAAATCGAATGGTGACGGGTCGATCAAGCACAGAGTCTTGGCCCATACACAGTGAGCTGTGTTCGGTTCGACTGATCGTCCATAGGACGCGATAGCCATCGAACAGCTTGGGCGGCTTCCACTCTGCTTCAGGGGAGGTTGACATGCTGCTTTAACTCCTCGTCATGACCGACCAGCGTCGGCAGACGAACATCTCGGTGTCCCGGCAGGGAAACGGTGATGAGGTAGCTCCCTGGCACCAGCGAATGGCGGCGCAGCGGGGTCTTGCCAATCATCTTGTTTTCGACGACAGACCACCGTCCTTGCGCATCGGTCTGGTAGCGCTGGGCGGTGACGGTTGCTCCATCTGGCTGACTGCTGAGTGATAGAGACCCCGACTTCTGCCATCGGGTGATCAGCGCGAGCTTTTCGTCGTACAACTGGAGCCGCTTCAGTAGGTCATCCAGCAATCTGTCTTGGTGATCCAGTTCGGCCAGGAGCGCTCGCTGGTACAGCACCATCGCCAGTCGCTCGCGGGCTACCGATGGGGCGTCTTTTGCACTCATGGCCTGTTCCAGCGTTTGACTGGCACGACTGTAGGCTCGTTCCGCGTCCGCTGCGGCGATGTGCGCATGTTGCCAGAGCTCTTCGGCCTGCTGCGGGCGCGGCCCATCTAGCGTCGAGAGTGCTTGCTTTTGATACAGCTCGACGAGAACGTGCTTGCTTCGGGCCTCTTGCAACGTGTGTTCCGTCAGCTCAAGCTGCGTGGCGATTCGTTGACGGGCCTGGGTCTGTCCGTAGAAGTCCCAAGCCAGCAGCCCAAGTGCCATCAGAAGCGTAGGCAGGACGGTCTGTAGAACCTGCAAGCTGTGCTTGCGCAGCGACGTTGGTAGCAGTCTGGGTCGCGGCAGTGCGGGTAGCGAGGGCTGCGCCGGTGCCTGTTCCTCGAGCCAGCGCTGAATCGTCGGCCACTCACTGGCCAGCATGGGATGAGCCAGACTCAAGCAAGCACCCAGCGGGGTTTCGATGAGGCTCAGCAGTCGACCGCTCAGCAGCACTTGCAGCACCCTCGGCGCATCTGCTCCGAGTGCGAGTAGGTCCTCTTCGGTGCGTCGACGTAAGCTGCGCTCCGGCGTCATCAGTGACAGCAGAATCTGCCGCGCCATCGTCCGCCGTTCCTTGGACAGTGATCCGAGTACATGATCGGCATGCCTCGTCAGTGCTCCCGATACACCACCGATCGCTTGCCTGGCACTGTCACCAATGGTGTTGTCCTTGCGGGCATCCCATAGCTCGGCCAGGACGATGCCGAGCAACGACAGCCCGCCATCTCCGCGTGATGCAAACTGAATGAGCTCTTCGACTAGCTTTGGCGCATCAAAGATCACCCCTTTGCTCAGTGCGGGCTCGACGATGATTTCGCGTAGACGTTCCGGTGGCAGTTGCCTTACGAAATAGACATCGCGGGTCCAGTCGAGCAAATCCGAAGCCAGCGATGCGAGAGTCCCCAGATAATTGCTGCGTACTACCAACAGGAGGCGTAGACCGGCTTGGCGCTCGAACAGTACGGTCAGCGTTTGTAGGTAAAGCTGAGCTTCCGTTTTTGCGCCATGGGTTAGCAGCTCCTCGATCTGATCAATAAATAGGACGATGCCGCGACGGTCGCTGGTGCGCTTATGGAGCTGCTTTTGAACCGCCTCAGGGTCAGTGCGCAACTGTTCGAGTAGATCGACTTGATCGGTTCGCGGTCCCAGCGCTTCGGTGATCGCTTCGCTCAGCGACTGCATCGGGTGTCGACCCGGTTGCGTCGAGATGGTCCTCCAGCGACGGCCTCCTCCGATCGCACCTTCGCCCACGAGCGGCAATAGTCCTGCCCGGACCAGCGAAGTTTTGCCGCTACCCGCATCCCCTGCGACGACAACCACCGGCTCACTGCGCAGCCGATCCAGCAGTGTTCCACAGTCGTTGCGTCGACCCAAAAACAGCGCTCGGTGATCGCTATCGTAGGCGAGCCCACCTCGATAGGGATTGCCCTCGGGGAGCATCGCTGCGTGCTTGCCCTTTAGACACTGTTCAAGTGCTCCCTGGAGATCCTCTCCCGAGGAGTAGCGGTCGGCTGGATTGCGCTTCAAGCAACGATCCACGACCTGCGCGAGCTGTGAATCCACCGACGGAGCTAGATGTGACAGCGGCGGCACATCGCGATCCGGTACCACCTGCGGCAACTTTTCAAAGGGCACGTCGTAGTGCGGGGGCACACCCGACAGAAGCTCATAGAGCAGCGCACCCATCGAATACACATCGGAGCGTCGCGTCGCTGGTGTTCCGAGGAGCCGCTCTGGTGCCATGTAGATCGGCGTGCCCTTGATCTGGCTACTGCGCGAGTGACCAATCGGCGTCCTGGAGGGTTTTGTGCGTGGGAACTCGATGGGCCGGAATTGATCATCCGATTGGGTGACCACTGGAAACGCTGCGGGCAACGGCACCAGCTTTTGTGCGGACAGTGCTGGGTGACCGTGAACATGAATCTTCGATGGCAGCTCAAGCGGAGCAGACGGTTCGTTAGCGAGCGGTGCGAAGTGTCCGGAACTGGTCGCCTCCATCGTTGGAGCGATCACTTCCTGGGTGGCCCATCGAACGGCTATCGAGTCTTGTTTGTCAACGTACTTGGCGAGTCCGAAGTCGAGCAGCTTGACCTCGCCGTTGTCCGCCAAGATCGCGTTGGCCGGTTTGATATCGCGGTGTAGCACTCCGCGCTTGTGGGCTGCGGCAAGACCTCGGGCCAGTCCCACCGCCAACTCTAGCGCAAACTGCCACGGCACCGGCTTCGGGAGTGCTTGTAGATCCTGACCCTGGATGTACTCAGCAACATCGTCACCCGCAGGAATTTCTGACGAGAAATGCCAGCGCATAGGCCCGTGTTGGAAGTGTGCGGGAAAGCCCGGTGTGGGATGAGGGGAGTACGTTGGTTCCCTCTCATCAGCAGCCATCGCCTCTTGTAAAGAGGGGTAA
>CALLYL010000862.1 GCA_937859535.1 uncultured Myxococcales bacterium | reverse complement strand
CGCAGTGTCCTTGTTCGCGCTGTCCTTGCAAGCCACGTTCGAGGTCGGGTTCGGCACGGCGCAGAAGCAGTCCGGGTCGGCCGAGCAGGCGGCGATTACCGTCGAGTCGTTCGGGATCGGCTTGGCCATCGGCGCAGCGGTCGAGCCAGCGACCGCCCAAGCCGTGCAGCACTTGGAACTGCACTGTGGCAGGGCGACGTCGGGCATCGCGGCCGGGGTGTTGGCATCGACCAGACCGACAATGCAGATTGGCTTGCCATTGCTGTCGGTCTTTGGCTTGCCGCTGAGGCAGTTGGCCGAGATCCGGTTGGTGATGCGGTCGGCGACGACGTCGAGAACCGTTGCGTAGTTCTGTGGCTCGCAGATGCTCTGCTCAACGCGGGACTGGGCGTCGAACTTGCGGATGAACGACGACAGCCGAATCTGCGCCTGACCGAAGAAGTTGGCATCGGTGGCGTTCAAGCAGGCCGCCTTCATTCCCTTGCCTCGGTTGAGCGCTTCGGTCGAGCAGGTGATGCCCGGACCTGGCACGCAGACCTGATCATCGTAGTCGACGATCAGCTTGCCGGGCTTGGCGACATCGCTGTTCGGGTTGTCGAGCATGCTCGGCGTCCAGATGCCGGCGAGCACGATCTTATTCGACGAGCGCAGGTTCGAGAAGAAGCGGACGTACTTGTCGATCGGCTCCAGATAGCCGTTGGCGTTCTCGGTGCAGCCGGTCTTGGCACCGGTGGTCGTCATTGGCTCGTTGCACTTGAGGTTATAGGCCAAGCAGCGGAAGTCGTTCTTCCAGCAGTTGTAGGTCGACATGCCACTCTTAGTGCAGTCGATCGAGTTCGGGTTGTTCTGCGTGCGGTTCGCCATCGCCACCGAGCAGTCGTCTTCATCGGTGACGAAGATGACCGCGAGCACGGAGTTCTGGCGCAGGAAGCCAGAGTTTACGTTGCTGTGGTTGTCGAGTGCGCGCTTGGCGGCTTCGAGCGGAGACTCCAGACCGCAGCCAGTGTCGCCGATCGGCGCGATACACTTAAAGGTACCGATGATGTCGTTGTTCGGTGCGTTGGTGATGCCGTCCTGCTTCCACAGGTATACGTCACCATTGGTTGGCTCCAGCTTGGTCGGACACAGCGTGGTGCAGGCACCCTTGGCATCGACCGACCACTTGCTCTGGTCGCGGCCGGAGCAAGCGAGCTTCTGCAGCTCGCCGTCATTGCCTTTATAGGAATCACAGCCAGGAATGTTGAGGTTGCCGGGCTGGAACGCGGTATTTGGCGCCTGCTGCGCACCAATGTCCGTGCTGACGACACCGACGTGGTAGTTCGAGCCGCTCATATCGATCTTCTTGATGAAGTTGTCGATGGCGGTACCGAGCTGCTTCTGCTTGGGCGACATGGATGGTGAGGTGTCGACCACGAACAGGATGTCAACGTCCTGCTTGGCGCGGGTGTTGATCGGAACCGCGTCCATCTTGCCAAAGCAAGAGGACAGGATTGCGGCAGCTTCAGTCGGAGTTGCACCAGGAGGAATTGGACACGTTCCGGCCAGATCCGGCGCGGTACATGCTGAAATGGAAAGAGAGACTGCGGCGGTCGCCAGTGCGCGTGTAAGCGTCGAGCGGATCATTGGATTCTCCTTGCCCCCAAAGAAGTCATCGTTGCAGATCCCTACGGCACTCCCGTAGTGGTCTCTGCATATGGTCTAGGTACTTTGTCCCGATCGTACCAAAGACCTTACAACGTCTGTCGCGATTGAATCTAGATTTTCTGCGTGACCAGATGCTGTCGCATTACGCACACTTAGGAGTGCCCATACCACTGCGCATGGTGTGTTGTTAGCGTCGGAAGAATCGGATATCTGCTGTACAGATGGGAGTGTTCAGCAGAGTGCTTGACCTAGACCTACATGAAGGCAAATGGGGCCAATGGGAGTCTTGTAGGAATACGATAGGAGTCGCTTCTAAGGCACTCCTTTGTGGTGATGAACGGCTCACTGGCTCGCAGCATTCGACTGGCAGGGTGTGTTCATGACGTAGCGCGAACGTCTTGGTGTAGACCGGCAAAATTTGCCTGTACCTTTCAGGGCTTACCATGACAAGATGAGGCGATCTGACGGTTGTAAACATTGGTTCCCATAGACCCCCGGACCACCCCCGGCATGAGGACACCCGGAGACTACGATGAGTGAGGAGACCGCAAACAACACCGAGGCTGCTGAGCTACCACCGTTCATCTTGGAACAGGGCAAGCGGTTCTCGCAGTCCATCATGTGGAAGCTCACCCGAGACTTCTACGAGCAGAGGGGCATCAGCGCATGGGACTCCGGAATCGTTCCATCGTATGTCACGAGCAACCCCTTCATCGCCCATGCCTATGCGCAGGTGGTCTGGCAGTACGTCCGTGACTGTCTGAGTGATCGTGCAAGCTGCCGCATTGATCCCTCTCAGCCAATCTACATCGTCGAGCTAGCGGCTGGACATGCACGTTTTTCGTACCTATTCCTGAAGAAGTTTTTATCGATCAAGAACAGCTCCTCCCTGAAACATCTCGACATTCGCTTTGTGATGACCGACTTCACAGAGACGAACGTCAAGTCGTGGGACAGACAGAAGCTGTTCCAAGAGTATGTTGGGCAAGGCGTACTTCATCTGGGATTGTTCGACCTCGAATGCGATGACTACATCCGGCTGTATCCATCGGGACAGCTACTGTCGCAGGAGTCGATCAAGAATCCGCTCATCATCCTGGCCAACTACATCTTCGACTCGCTCCTCCAGGACTTCTTCCGCTTCGAAGGGGGCAAGGTGAGTGAGTGTCTGGTGACCACTCGCCACAGCGAGCCCCTGGGTGATCAGCCGGTCAATCCCGAGGTGATGTCGAATTTCCATCTCGATTGGGAGATGAATCCGATTACACCGGACGGGTACTACGGAGACCCTGCGATTGAGCAAGTCCTCAGCGGCTATCAGACGCGTCTGAGCGATACCACGCTGGTGTTTCCGGTCGGTGCGATGCGGACCATCCGTAGGCTGTCACGCATCTCGGGCAACCGACTCCTCATCTTGTCATCGGATAAGGGGTACACGCACGAAGATGAGCTGTTCTACATCAACGGTCAGTACGTGCAGTTCCACGGCGCGCTGTCGACCATGTCGAACTACCATGCCATGGGACAGCTCGTTCGCTCGCTTGGTGGACACTACCTGGCGACCAATCAGCGGCAGATGAGTCTCAAGACCGTGGCCTATATCATCGGCGGCTCAGCAGAGCAGTTCGCAGACACCATGACCACGTTCCGCGAGCACATGGATGTCTTTGGTCCCTACGACTTCTACACCTTGCTAAACAGCGTGCGTACGTCAGCTCCCAACCTGCCGCTAGAGGGGGTGATGGAGCTTATGCGCCTGTCCAAGTACGATCCTCAGGTGTTCTTCGACTATGAGAAGACCATCTTGGACAGCGCCCATTCACTGAGCGAAACCCAGCGGGTGGAGCTGATCATGAGTCTGGAGCAGACCTGGACCAACTTCTATCCGCTTGGGCGTGATCTTCCGTTCGAGCTTGGACGCGTCTATCTATCGCTCAAGCGGCCTCGGGACGCGCTGCGTTACAACCAGCTCTCGATGGACATGTTCGGTGAGCATCCGGTGACGTTCTGCAACATGGGAATTTGTCACTACCAAGCGGAAGACACCGCCAACGCCATCATCTGTTTTGAAAAATCGCTGGCTCTCAATCCCGACTACGGGCTTCCCAAAGCCTGGCTCGCCCGCATCGTGGCCGAGCAGCACCGCCACTCCGAACACCGCTAGCAGGTGGGGGTAGGCCCGGGTGCGCTGGGCTGCTATGTTGCGCGGATGAGACGTTCCTCGCGCGCTT
>CALLYL010000861.1 GCA_937859535.1 uncultured Myxococcales bacterium | reverse complement strand
CAAGGGCGTCGTGCAGTCGCATGCGTCGTTTTGCGTGGGCTCTCGCTATGGCGTCAACGCACTGCCGGTGAAGCGGACCGACCGCCAGCTTCTGTTTTTGCCGCTCGCGCACTCGTTTGCCAAGACGCTGTCGATGGTTGCGGTCTATGTCGGCTTCTGCACCGCCTATTCCGGCATCGATACCATCTTGGAGTACGTCGGTCAGGTAAAGCCAAGCTTCATGGCTGGCGTGCCTCGCATCTTCGAGAAGATCTACGCCAGCTTTCTCAACAAGGCCAAGCAAGGCGGCGCGGTCAAATGGGCGCTGGTGCAGTGGGCGATCGAGATCGGCATCAAAGCCAGCCGCGAGATCCAAGCCGGTCGCCAGCCGAGCGGAGTGCTCTCCATTCAGTGGAAGCTCGCCGACAAGCTGGTGTTCTCGAAGCTGCGCGATCGCTTTGGCGGCAAGCTCAAGTGGTTTGTGTCGGGTAGTGCTCCGCTCTCTCGTGAGCTGGCCGAGTTCTTCCACGCCGCCGGGATGCTGATCCTCGAAGGCTACGGCCTGACCGAAACCAACAGCCTGACCAGCATCAACCAAGTGGATGGTTACAAATTCGGCACCGTGGGCAAGGCGCTCCACCCCGAGCTCCAGGTCAAGATCGCTGCCGACGGCGAGATCCTGACCAAAGGCATCACCAACCTGACCGGCTACTACAAGCTGCCCGAGGCGACTGCGGAAGCCATCGACCCGGACGGCTGGTTCCATACCGGCGACATCGGCGAGATCGACAGCGACGGCTACATCAAGATCACCGATCGCAAGAAGGATCTGATGAAGACCTCGGGCGGCAAGTATGTGGCGCCGCAGATGATCGAAAACCAGCTCAAGCTCGACCCCGTGATCAGCCAAGCGGTCGTCATCGGTGACAACCGCAAGTACATCACCGCGCTGGTGGCACTGAACCTAGACGCCGCGAAGCAAGTGATCGCCGATGGCGGTCAGACTGCGCCTGCCGACCTGGCAGCCCTTGCTAGTCATCCGCTCGTGACGGCGCGACTCGAAGCCAAAAAGAAGGAAGTGAACAGCAAGCTCGGCTCGTGGGAGCAGGTCAAGTACATCAGCATCCTGCCGCGTGAGCTGACCGAGCAAGACGGCGAGCTGACCCCGAGCATGAAGGTCAAGCGCAAGGTCGTCGTCGAGCGCTACCGCGACCTGATCGAGTCGATGTACCAGGGCAAAGAAAAAGACAAAGCCGACAAGGACTAAGCCCCTGGAAGGGTCCAGACCCAATTCCACCCATGCATCGCAGGCTTCGGTGAGGCTTGGGACCAACCGTGCCGGACTACCGACTCCGGGCCGCCAGGTGGGCCTTGAGGTATCGGGAGGGCAGATCGCGTCCGATGAACGTCCCGACTTGGCGGGAACAGTCGACCAGGGCTTCGAGGTTGACGCCGGTGACTACGCCCATGCCATCGAGCATGTAGATCAGGTCTTCGGTCGCTAGGTTGCCGCTGGCACCGGGGGCATAAGGACAGCCTCCGAGCCCACCAAGCGCGCTATCAACGGTGGTAATGCCAAGCTGAAGCCCGACCAGGGTGTTGGCGAGCGCAGTACCTCGGGTGTCGTGGAAGTGGAGCGCCAGCTTATCGAGCGGACAGATCTTCTGGAGCCGCAGGATCACATCTTCGACCTGCCGGGGCGTTGCCACGCCGATGGTGTCACCGAGTGAAATTTGATAGACGCCCAGGCCGAGCAGCTTGTCGACCAGCCGCACCGTCGATTCGGGATCGACCCGGCCTTCGTAGGGACAGCCATAGACCGTCGAGACATAGGCGCGGACCGACACCCCCGCCCGCGTCGCCGGAGCCACCACTTCCTCGAAAGCAAGCAGCGTCTCGGCGATGGTCTTGTTGATGTTCTTTTTGTTGTGGGTCTCGGACGCTGACAGGAAGACCGCGACCTCGGTCATGCCGCCATCGAGTGCGCTATCGAGTCCACGCCGGTTCGGGACCAGGCAGGAATAGCCGACACCGCTGCGCCGAGTGATGCCGCGTGCGACCTCGCTGGCGTCGGCGAGCTGGGGGATCCACTTGGGGTTGACGAAGCTGGTGATCTCGATCTTGGGCAGGCCGGTCTGAGACAGCGAGTTGATGAGGGCAATCTTGTCGGCGGTCGGCACCATCCGCTGCTCGTTCTGGAGCCCATCGCGGGGACCGACCTCGTAGACGGTGACGTGCGAGGGCAGACCGGCAAAAAGTGGCGACGTGGACGATTGCGCAGCCATGTGCTCAGTGTATCCCCAACGAGACGATCCGATCAGGCAGTAGCTGGAGCGCCGACTGAGCCGCTTGGTGTTCGGCCTCACGCTTGCTGCGACCGCGTCCCCGGCCCAGCTCTTCATCATCGACCAGGACCGCCACTTCAAAAATTCGCTCGTGGTCCGGTCCCTCGGAACAAATGACCTCGTACCGAGGCCGCGAGCGCTTCTGCGCCTGCACCAACTCTTGCAGTGCCGACTTGAAATCGAGCGAGCGATGGGCGGTTACCCGCTGGACCTCTTCAGCAAGCAGTCGCTTCGCCACCCGCAGCACAATCCCAAAGCCGCCGTCGCGATAGAGCGCCGCAAACACCGCTTCGTAGGCATCCGCCAGCAGGGACGGCTTGTGACGCCCCCCACTGAGCTCTTCGCCCCGTCCAAGCATCAGAAAGCGTCCGAGTTCAATCTGCTGCGCCAGCTTCGATAGCATCGCTTCACTGACGATCTGCGAGCGCAAAAGCGACAGCGTCCCTTCCGACAGGTCGCTCCCCTCCATCAGCAAGTGGGTCACGGCGAGCTGCAAAACGGCATCGCCCAAAAACTCGAGCCGTTCGTTGTCGGGCAGGTTCGGAGTGCGCTCGTTGACGAAGCTGCGATGACGGAGGGCATTCGCTAGCAGCGAACGATCTGAAAAGGTGTGGCCAAGGTAGCCCTCCAAGACCGGCAGATCCTCATGTTCGACAGAGACGGACACGCTGCGCTTATAACATCGGCCAAACCGTTGCGGAAGGCTCGGTCGAACCGTTAAAAGGGTCTGCTTGCGCTCACTGACTTACTGCCTGCTCCGTAGTTTGCTGGTCGTCTGTGCCATGCTGCCCGACGCGGCCCATGGCGATAGCACCCCACGCGAGACCGCCGCCAGCGAGTTCGAGTCCGCCCACCGAGCCTTCGAGTCCGGAGACTACGAAAAGGCCCAGAAGCACTACGCCCGTGCGTATCAGCTCGTGCCGCATCCGAGCACGCTCTACAACCTGGCGCTGACCCACGAGCGACTGCTGGAATATGAAGCGGCCGTGCAGGCGTTCGAGCAGTTCCTGGCCATGCCGCTCACCGAGGACGCCGAGGCAGCGCGACTACAGCAAACCCGGCAGCGCCTCGCTGAACGATCGCTCAAGCGACTGCGCGACTTACCGGCTCGGATCTCGGCATCGGCAGTGCCCGATCCGGCGCAGGTGTCGGTGCATCCGCTGTCGAAAGACGGCGAACCAGCCGCCGCCATCGCGCAAGGCACCACGCCCGGTATCTTCACCGTGCCCGCCGGTCGCTACCGCCTGCGCTATCACCGCGAGGGCTACTTCCCCGATGAGGTCGACCTTGACGCGCACATCGGTCAGGCGCTGCTGTTTTCCAGGCAGCTCAAGGCCCGTCCGCGCTCGCTGCGAATCGAAACGACACCGCCTGCCAAGCTGTTTCTCGATGATCGGCTGCTGGGACAGACGCCGTTTGTGGGCTCGGTCGAGCTGGGCAGCCATCGCCTGCGCATCGAGCGCTCCTTCCATCTGACGCAGTTTCGACCGCTGGAGCTGTCGCCAGGGACACAGACGCTGCACTTCCACCTGACGATGGAGCCAAGTGGTCGCACGGACATGATCATAGGGGGGGCGCTCGCCGGGGCCGGGCTGGGATTGATGGTGCTGCGGCTGTTTCAAGGCGAGATCGAGAACATTGAAAACATGCCCGTGCGCGAGATTTACAAGCCACTCATCGCCGCCGCGCTGCCCGCCGTGGTCGGTGCCACGGTGGCTGGGCTCGCGGGGTGGGAAATGCCGCTCAGCGAAGCGCAGCTACTCATCGGCTCGGGCGCGTGGGGCACGCTGGTCGGTTTTGGGGTTGGACTCGGAGCCCAACCGCAGTGGCTGCTCCCCCACGTGCTGTCCGTTGGTGGAGGCCTGGTCGGTGGCACGGTGGGGATGGCGATTTGGCGATTGGCCAAGCCTCGCTCAGGCCCGGTCGCGGTGTGGAATAGCACCGTGCTGTGGAGCGCCCACCTGGGTGCGCTGTCGTGGGCCTACGTGATTACCCGCAAGCCAGAGGCGACGTTTCTCGGTCGACCCCCCGATGGCAGGACCGGCGAAGGCGGCTGGGCGATGCTCGGCAGCACGGTGCTCGGGCTCGGACTCGGCATCGGACTCGCCCACATCCCACAGTTTGGGAACTTGACCCGTCGTCAGATCGCGTACGTCGATCTCGGAGGGCTGGTCGGAGGTCTCGCGGGCGGAATGCTGGGGCTTGGTGCAGGGTACGGGTACGCGAGGGACTGGATGGATGCCACCCGGATCGCGATCCCATCTGCGATGGCGGGAATCGGGGTGGGGCTGCTCAGCTCGGCGCTGCTGGTGCGGCGGCTGGTGCCAAACCTTCCGATCGCCGGAGATACCGGCACGCTCATCGAACTCAAGTCCCCCTCGCTCAGCTTCGTTCCCGCTGGGCCTTCGGGAATGACCCTTTCGGCCACGATGCTCGATGGCAGGTTCTAAATCGCGATTCGCAGCCCGGTCGCAAGGGTGACGGATTGACAGCGCCAAGCGGGTAGGACAAGGTCGCATCAGATGCTGCACTATCCGCATGAGTACGACGTGATTGTGGTGGGCGGAGGTCATGCGGGCTGCGAGGCGGCACTGGCCTCGGCCAGGCTGGGGATGCGCACGCTGCTGCTCAGCGGCAACCTCGACACCATCGGTCATATGTCGTGTAACCCTGCGGTGGGAGGCGTCGGCAAAGGCCACTTGGTCAAGGAAATCGAGGCGCTCGGGGGCGTAATGGGCCGAGCGGCCGATGCGACCGGCATTCAGTTTCGACGACTCAACTTGAGCAAAGGGGCGGCGGTCCGATCGACGAGAGTGCAGAGCGACAAGGTTCGCTATCGATCGCTGGTGCGTTCTTTCGTCGAAAAACAGCCGGGTCTGGAAGTGCAGCAGGGCGACGGCCAAAAGCTGCTCTACGAGCGCTGCGATGGGCCTGGCGAGGCGCGGTTCCGCATGGTCGGGGTGCTGACCTCGATGGGCATTGCGTATCGCGGACGGGCGGTGATCCTGACCACCGGCACGTTCCTACAGGGACGACTCCACGTCGGTGAGCAGCAAATGGATGGCGGACGGATGGGCGAACCTCCGGCGCGTGGCATCTCGCAGAGCCTTCATGAGCTGGGCTTTCGGATTGGTCGACTAAAGACCGGCACGCCCTGTCGCCTCGATGGCAGAACCATCGATTGGGCCAGTTTGGAACGACAACCTGGTGATGAACCGCTGCCCCGCTTCTGCGAAGACGGACCCGAGCCACCGCTGCCGCAACTGCCGTGTTTCATCACTCACACCACGATGCAGACGCATGAGCTGATCCTCAAAAACCTGCATCGCTCGCCGCTGTTTGCGGGCCGGATCACTGGGGTCGGACCGCGCTACTGCCCCTCGATCGAGGACAAAGTGGTGCGCTTTGCCGACAAGACGCGCCACCAGATCTTCTTGGAGCCGGAAGGTCTGGACACCTGCGAGATTTATCCCAACGGCATCTCGACGTCTCTGCCCGCTGACATCCAGCTACAGGTGATTGCCAGCATTCCAGGGCTGCAGAGCGCCCGCATCCTGCGTTTTGGCTACGCGGTCGAGTACGACTTTGCCGATCCGACGCAGCTTTCGGCGACGCTCGAAGCCAAGCAGGTCGCCGGGCTGTACTTGGCCGGACAGATCAACGGAACCTCGGGGTACGAAGAGGCGGCGGCACAAGGGCTGTGGGCGGGTGCCAATGCCGCTCTGGCGCTGCGTGGTGACGGCGATTCGCTGCAACTGGGACGCGATCAAGCCTATCTCGGGGTGCTGGTCGACGACCTGACCACCCGTGGGGTCGATGAGCCGTACCGGATGATGACGGCGCGGGCGGAATATCGACTGCTGCTGCGGGAGGACAATGCCGATGAACGGCTCCTGCCGCTGGGGCGGAAGCTGGGACTTGTCGATGATGAGCGCTGGCGAGCCTTTTCACGACGTCGCGAGCTGGTCGAGCGCGAGCTTGCGATGCTGCGACAAAAGACGGTCTATCCCGACACGGCTACCAACGAACGACTGGTGTCGCTTGGCACCGCGCCGCTGGGCAGACCGAGCAAGCTGGCCGAAGTGCTGCGGCGGCCCGAGGTAAGCTACGCGGGGCTGGCTGCGGTGTTTGGGCTCGATCGCCTGCCGGCGCTACTCGGTGAGCGGGTCGAGACCACCATCAAGTACGAAGGCTATCTGGACCGGCAGGAAGAAGAGGCGCGGCGTTTTCGCTCGATGGAAGAGACGCCGCTGCCACCGGAGCTGGATTATCAGCAAATTCCGGGGCTATCTCGCGAGATCACCGAAAAGCTCAGCAAAGCGCGCCCGCAATCGCTCGGACAGGCGAGCCGGATTCCCGGGGTAACGCCCGCTGCGGTCTCGATTCTGATGGTCATGGCGCGGACCCAGCGAGCTTCGTAAGCCGCGACTCGGCGTGCTCGACATCGGCCCGATGCGGCGGGGACAGCGTCAAGAAGGTGGTGTAATGCTGCCGGGCCAATCGTCGGTCTTCCTCGCCGGTTCCGTTTTTGGAGGCCCGTTCAAAGAACAGATCCGCCAGCACCAACCTGGCATCGGCAGACAGCGGCACCAGCCCCACCGCCCGATGCGCTTCCTCGATCGCCAAGTTGAACTGTCCGTGCTGGCGAGCCACCTCTGCTGCGTGTAGCGACTGACCCATCATGCGGAAGTTGCGATACTCAACGGTGTGTAGGGTTGGATCTTCGGGTAGCGAGGCTGGCTCGGCACGGCTGCGATCGCCCAGCTCCCGCCGCAGGTCAAAGCCGATGTATTCGCCGAGCGCGTGCGGGCCTTTGGCGACCCAGATCACCCGCTCGGTCACATCGACCACCACCGAGTGCGTCGCAATGATCGCATCGAGCGCGTTGCGGTTACCGAGCCCCAGCTCTTTGTCACCGACTCCGCGCTTGTCACGCAGGATCTGCTGAACGCCACTGGCATCGAGGCTACCGCGAAAGCGCTGAAGCAGCTCATCGGCCCGCGCCTGCCTAGCCCCCGACGTCAAGTGGGTACGCAGTCGCTCGTTGGCCTTGTCTCCGGCAAACGGTGCGGTACGGGCGTGGTTGGCCACCGCGATGACGTCTTTGCTCCGCACCACTTCAAAACGCGTTGGCGAGCGCTCGATCACCGCCGCTTCGCCACTGTGTCCGTCCGCAAACAGATATAGATCCGGCACCAGCACCGGATGCTCCTTGGCCACCGCAATCGCTTCATCCAGTGAATGAGCGCGCTCTAAGACGTCGCGCAGCAGCAGCTCCACCGGCAGGCCGTGGTCGCTCTTGTCATCGGTGCGCAGCGCATTGACCGATACGTAGACGCCCGCTTCGTTGATTCCGGTCACCACTCCGGCCATTCCCGTCCACGCCACCGAGGCGAAGGCCAGCTTGCCCTGCGGACGAAAAAACAGGACCGCTTTGTCGGAATCGAACATCGGCGGTCCCTCGAAGTCGAAGTTACGGCCGACGTACAGATGTCCGTCCGGTGTGGCCGCCCCCGCTGCAGCCAGTGCGGTGCAGCCAAGCAGCGGTGAGTGTTCGATGGTCTGGGTGATGTCGTGGAGCGCGTGATAGAACACGATCCGCTGAAACGGTGGCAGAAAGTCGCCTTGTCCATCGGGCTGACCTTCTGCCAGTCCCGCCATCTCGAAACGGAGTGGCACCGGTACCGCGTCGAGCAGGTTTCGCTGCTTAAACATCACGCCGGTCTTGATAAATCCAAGCGCGATCGAAGACGGGACGTAGCGACGCATCTCGCCAAACAGGTAGTCCTCTATCTGAACAAGATAGGGCGTGCCCAGTCGACCGTGGCTGTAACCAAGTGAAAACGGATCGCCGACAAGATGCAGCTCAAGGATGCCGCGCTCTCGACTCATCCAGCTATCACCGACGTAGATGCGACCATCCCGAACCTCGGCGTGAGGCCGCTCGAAGCTTATCCCGGCATTGCTCGGCGGTCTGATCACCGTCAGCAGAAAAAACAGCTGCTTGAGCACGAGGACAGCCGCCACCAAACCCAGCACCACCAAAAGCAAGCGGCGACGAACAGCACGACGAAGAGCCGCAACCGGACGCGATTCCATAAGCCGACGTATCTAGCACAGGCCCGCGCCCCGAGGCATGTAGGTTCACAGTATGCGCCGCCCCCGGATGTAGGTTGACAGAGGGTTGCCGCTCTGCTGACAGTAGCGCCGTGAAAGAGCCTGACGTACTCCAGCAAGAGTCACCCATCGGCAAGAGCCCGCCTCGCAAAGAGGGCGTCGCCAAGGTCACCGGCAAAGCCGTCTATGTCGACGATTTACCAGTCGCAGGCGCGATTTACGGGGCCACCGTTCGCAGCAAGGTCGCCCGCGGTCACCTACGCGGCATCACCTACCACCCTGGCGTCCCGTGGGAAGACTTCCACATCGTCACCGCCGCCGACATTCCCGGTGAAAATACGATCGCGCTGATCGAAAAAGACCAGCAGTGTCTCGTCGACACGACCGTGAATCATCCCGAGGAAGCGGTGGTGCTGATTGCCCATCCCGATCGCGAACTGGTCGAGCGGGCGCGTCGTCTGGTCGAGCTTCACATCGAGCCGCTGCCGATGGTGTTTGACCTCGATGAGTCGCTAGAGGGCGAGGTCCGGGTCTGGGGCGAAGACAACCTGCTCAAGCAGTTCTCGATCGACAAAGGGGACATCGCCAGCGCGCTCGCCAGCGCCCCCATCATCGTCGAGGGAGAGTACGCAACCGGCGCCCAAGAGCAGCTCTACATCGAGCCGCAAGGCATGGTCGCCCTCGCCTCTCCAAAGCATGGCATCACCGTGTGGGGCTCGCTCCAGTGTCCGTACTATGTTCACAAGGCGCTCGCGACGCTGTTTGGGCTGCCCAAAGAGCGGGTGCGGATCATCCAGTGCGAGACGGGCGGTGGCTTCGGCGGCAAAGAAGAGTATCCGTCGATGATCGCTGCGCATGCGGCGCTTCTGGCCTGGAAAGCACGGCGTCCGGTCAAGCTCATCTACGACCGTCACGAGGACATGCTGGCGACCACCAAGCGCCATCCCTCGCGGACGCGGATTCGCTCCGGGCATGATGAGCACGGCAAGCTGCTGGCGCTCGATGTCGACTTTCGGCTCGATGGCGGCGCGTACATGACGCTGTCTCCCGTGGTGCTGTCACGCGGTGGGCTGCATGCCTCGGGTCCGTACTCCTGCGATCACATTCGAATTCGGGCACGAGCGGCTGCCACGAATCATCCCCCGCACGGCGCCTTCCGAGGCTTCGGGGCCCCGCAGAGCGTATTTGCCATCGAGCGACACCTGGACAAAGTCGCGGCGCAGCTTGGGATCGATGGGGCAGAGCTCCGGCGACGGAACTTCCTTCTGCAGGGTCAGACGATGGCGACCGGGCAAGTGGTTCGCGACAACATCGACTTGCCGCAGCTTCTCGACCGGGCGGTGGCGATGTCGGGATATGCCCACAAACGCGCCGAGTTTTCCCGGCTCAATGCCGAGGCAGCGTCGCGAGGAGAGCCTATCCGTCGTGGCATTGGTCTGGCGAGCTTTATGCACGGGGCTGGCTTTACCGGCTCGGGCGAGCGCTATTTGGCGTCGGTGGTGGCAGTGGATGCAACCCCGACAGGCATCGTCCGTATCCGCGCGTCATCGACGGAAATAGGCCAAGGCAAAGACACCGTCTTTACCCAAATTGCCCAAGACGCGCTCGGCCTGCCGAGCAGCATGATCGAAATCATCCGGCCCGATACCGCCGAGGTGCCCGATAGCGGTCCAACGGTGGCCTCGCGCACGGTCATGATCGTCGGAAAGCTCGTCCACAACGCCTGTCTCGAACTGCGCCGCAAGCTCAGCGAAGGCGGACTGCTCGGCGAGTCGTACACAGCGGAAGAGTTTGCGGCCGCGTGCGGAATTTTCCATCAACTCGGCGGGCCCCTGCGCGTCGAGAGCCAGTATCAACAGCCCGCTGGCATCGATTGGGATGACAAAAAGTACCGGGGCGATGCCTACGCCACCTACGCGTGGGCGGTCTACATCGCGGAAGTAACGGTCGATCTGACAACCTACGAAACGCGGGTCGATCGCTTTTACGCGCTTCAAGATGCAGGCCGAATCATTCACCCGGTGCTCGCAGCCGGCCAGATCGAGGGCGGGGTCGCGCAGGGCGTGGGGATGGCACTGTACGAAAAGGTGGTGTGGAAGGACGGGCGGATGCAAAACGCGCAGATGACCAACTACATCATGCCGACCTCGCTCGATGTGCCGGACATCTTCGTGGAGTTTGACGACCGAGCAACCCGCCTTGGCACCAATCAGCCACACGGCCCACGCGGGGCCAAAGGCATTGGTGAGCTGCCTCTCGATGGCTCGGCCCCTGCGGTGGCGTCGGCCGTTCACCATGCGACCGGCGCGCCGATCTACGCGGTGCCGATGACCCCTGAAGACCTGATGCTAGCGATGGAGACCGTGCGATGAAGCTCACCCTAACCGTCAATGGCACCGAGAGAACCTGCGACGTCCATCCGCTGGCGCGACTCCTCGACGTGCTCCGTCGCGATTTGCAGCTCCCCGGCACCAAAGAAGGCTGCGGGGAAGGTGAGTGCGGCGCATGCAGCGTCTTTGTCGACGGCAAGCTCGTCAATAGCTGCCTGGTGCCCGCACTGCAAGTGGCCGGTCGTGATGTCCAGACCATCGAAGGCGTCGCGCCATCCACCGAGCTGCTCGATCGCGTACAAGAGGCGTTTTTGAAGCACGGCGGCGCGCAGTGCGGAATCTGTACGCCTGGGATGATCTTGGCGGCAAAGGCCCTGCTCGCTGAGCACCCGCAACCGACCATGGCCGAGATGCGCGAAGGACTGGCGGGCAACCTCTGTCGCTGCACCGGCTATACCAAGATCTTCGACTCCGTGCTCGCGGCAGTGGCCAAGACCGAGGCGGAGGGCCAGCCATGAGCCACAAGCTCTCCGAGTTCGTGGCCCGATCGGCGACCAGCCTTCCGGAAGCGCTGAGCCTACTTGCCGAGCCTGCCGACGCCGATCGCGGGCCGTGGCGACCTCTGGCGGGAGGTACCGATCTGATGGTGACGCTGGCCGCTGGAACGCTGCCGGTCGGTCGCTATGTCGATATTTGGCCGCTCGATGAGCTACGCGGCATCACGGTCACGGACGAATCGGTCGAAATTGGCGCACTGACCACCTATACCGACATCCGCCTGCATCCGCTGCTGGCCAAGGAGTTTCCACTGCTCGGGCTGGCCGCGAAGGAAACCGGCGCGATTGCGATTCAGAACCGTGGCACCCTCGGCGGCAACATTGCCAACGCTTCGCCTGCCGCAGACACGCCGCCCGCGCTGCTCGCCTACGATGCCGAGCTGGAACTGCTGTCGAGATCCGGCCCCCGCACGGTGCCGTACTCGCGCTTTCACAGCGGCTACAAGCAGATGGATCGGCGACCTGACGAGCTGATCACCAAGGTGCGGCTGAAACGGACCCCGAGCGATGCCCCGGGACATACCGTTCACTATTACCGCAAGGTCGGCACGCGAGCGGCACAGGCCATTTCGAAGGTGTGTTTTGCGGCGTTTGCTCGGGTCGAAGGTCACAGACTGCTCAACGTCCGGCTGGGGCTGGGCAGCGTGGCCCCGATTCCCCTGCGCTGCACCCGCACCGAGTCGGTCTTGCTATCCGCTCCGCTCGATGAGCCGCTCATCCGGCGCGCTGAAGCCACCCTCGCCTACGAGATCAGCCCCATTGATGACGTACGCTCCACCTCGCCCTATCGCCGTCGCGTCACATTAAACCTGCTGCGTGAAATGCTGTCCCGCTGCCAGGTCCGCTCTGACTCGACTTAAAGCAAAAACAGATCCTTCTCGAGCAGCTCGGTAATACAAGCGCGCAGATCGTGTCGCCCACCGACCCAGCGATAGAGCGCGCTGACGATCGGCAGCGTCAATCGCGTCCGCTGCGCGTGCATCTGGCCTTCGCGGATCATGTTGAGCGCATCACAGGCGCGGTCGATCTGCCTCGCTGCATCCCCGAGTGAGGCACCGCGTCCAATCAGCTTGCCGAGCTGAAAGTCCGGTGCACCACGCCGCTCGGTGGCCACCACCAGCTCGCCCAGGCCCGCCGGTCCAAAAAACGTCCGCTCCTGCCCACCGAGCGCGACTGCCAGCCGCGACATCTCGGCAGTTCCTCGAGCAATTAGCAGGGCTCGCACCGCCGGGCCCAGCTCCATGGCATCAGCGACCCCAATCGCAAACCCGAAGACACCGACCAGCGCCCGCGCCACTTCGACACCAATCAAATCCGACGAGGCAAAGACGCGGACATGCGGCCCGTGGAACCCTTGGTGAAGCATCGGGGCCACTTCGGGACTCAGGCTGCCGCAGACAAACGACACCGGGATGTCCTCTTCAAGATCCTCAGCCAGCGCCGGGCCAGCCAGCGCACCAATGCGGGTGATCGGAGTCTCACGTCGGATCAGCTCCGAGACCGGCAACATCGTGTGACGGCCCGCCCCTTCGATCGGCGCAAAGCTGCCAATCGCGTGAACCATCGCCTGATCGGGCCGCAGCACACCCGCAATCGAGCGGAGCAGCGGCTTCACCTTCGACGCCGGCACCGCCAGCACGATCAGATCGGCATCGCGCAACTCCTCGATCTCGATCGACTCCGCGTAGACCTCACCTGCCGCAAACAGCAGCGCATCGGCGGTCATCTGGAGCGTCTCGTCCCCGCCGCCGCCCGACTTCTTGGGTGTCAGCGTCGGAATCCGCATGGCCAGCTCCGACGGCTCGGCAAACGTCGACAAACGCGGCAGATCGGGGGGCGGTTGATAGAGCATGGCGCGACGAAGCCGACCCTTCCACTCGCGTTGGTTGTGCTTGAGCCGCACCGACAGAGCGCGTGCCCACCGACCGTTGCCAATCACCGCGATCGAGACCGCTTTCATCCCGCTTGCCCCCCTGGAAGTCGACGAGACCCGCCGAGCGTCCGGCCTCATTATAAGAAATGCCGGTGCCGGTTCCCACTACTTGGTCAAACGCGAAAGTCCTCGTCGGAACCAGCGTCCACCGAAAGGTCAGCCGGCGCACCTCGTCAACCCGCAAAGACGCTTGCGCGGATGCCCGGCCACGCACCAAGATGCGCGGCTAGCTGCTCGATGCGTTGTCGTCGCAGCCGCTTCACTTCCTCTTTTTCGACGGAGAACTGCCATGCGTCGCACTGCTTACCGCCGCCTGTGGTCCGCCGCGCTGCTCGCCCCGCTTGTCATAAGCTGTGGCGACGGCACGATGCCCGAGCCGAACCCGCCCGCCGAGGAACTACCTCCCGATCCGCCCCTGTGCGCCACCCCACCCGCCGCAACGACGGTCGCCGGGACTTGCAAAGGACCGTCCGGAGATCCCCTGCCCTGCGACGCCGCGCATCGCTTCTGCAAAGAAAAGTACGCGATTGCGCATGAGGCAGGCATGACCCGTGTTGAGCTTCGCGGGAACTACCGACCGTTGGGCTGGGATGTCGGCTATCCCCTCAAGCTGAGCAGCGACGGCAAGACCTGGGAAGGCGAGCTGTACCTTCCCAACGGGCGAGAGTCCGAGGTCAAGTTCGTCGTCAACGGCAACGACTGGCGCGACGATCCCAGCCCCTCGCATCCGGGGAGCAAGTTTACGGCCAGTTGTGACAAAGCACCGATCGCCACCTGCGACAAACAGCCGATGGGCGATGCCATCACCTGTGCCGAGACGCTGCCGCCGAGCGGCGACTTCGACTGGCGCGACACGGTGATGTACTTCACCTTCGTAGACCGCTTCTATAACGGGGACAAAGCGAACGACAAGCCGCTCACCCAGAACAAGGCAGAGCGCCCCGGCGATTACGTGGGCGGAGACTACGCCGGGATCATGCGCAAGATCGACGACGGCTACTTCGCAAGCCTCGGAGTGAACGCGCTGTGGGTGACGGTTCCGTTTGATAATCCCGACTACCTAAGCCCGATCGATCCCAAAGCGGACAAACGGCAAGTGGGTGGTCACGCGTACTCGGGCTATCACGGCTACTGGCCCATGGATCAGTGGCCAAAGAGTGGTCCCCGCGTCGAGGAACACTTCGGAACAGAGTCCGAACTAAAAGACCTGGTGGCCCGCGCTCATCGCAAAGGAATCAAGGTTCTGTTCGACTACGCAATGGTTCACGTACACGAGCAGAGTCCGGTGTACAAAGCGCATGCAGCGGCCCTGGATCTGAAGGGACTGCCGGTTCTGTCCGCCGATCGCAAGACGATTCTCGATGCCAGCGGGAAGCCGGCGTGGTTCTGGCCCAACGTCGCGCTCAACGAGGATCTGACGCCGATTCTGAAGAACGGAATGACCCAGGAGTGTATCTGTTCATCGGATGCTGCCAATCCATGTCAGTGGGATGGCACCAAAGAGAATCCGCTGATTGGCACTCGCTGCGCGTTCCAAGGCTATCTGCCGCACTGGAACTACGACGTGGCGGATGCTCTCAATTACTCGCTCGATGCAGCGGTCCGTTTGCTGCGTGACACCGACGCCGATGGCTACCGGGCAGATGCGGTCAAGCACATCAGCGAAAAGTGGTACAAAGGGCTCCGTGCTCGATTCCTACAGGAATTCCCAAACAAGCGGATCTTCGTAACGGGAGAGACGTACGACTTCGGGAATCGCGACAACCTCAAGCGGTTTGTCGATTCCGCAACCATGCTGGATGGTCAGTTCGACTTTCCGCTGCGCGCCAACCTAGCGTCGGCGGTGCTATCGCGGGGCAACACCGGCAAACACCTCCCGATGTGGGAACTGGCCGAGTTTGCGCGAACCAACGACACCTATTACGGCTGTGGACAGGTGGGCGCGATGCCTCCGGTGATGAGTCCGTGGATCGGCAATCACGATGTGGTGCGACCGATTCACATCGCCGAAAATGATCCGCTGTTTGATGAATGGTCCGGCGGCAAAGACAGCGATCCGACCAAGGAACGGACCTGGTCAAACCTGCCCGAGCAACCGCAAGGACCGGAAGCGTACGAGCGACTTGGGAATGCGTTTGCGTTCCTGCTGACCAGTCCGGGGGCCCCCCTTATCTATTACGGAGACGAGTATGGACTGGCAGGAGGAGGAGATCCGGACAACCGCCGGGTGCTGTTCTGGTCCGATGGTACGCTGCGCGGTGCAGTGACCTCTTGCCATCAGCTAGCACTGTTTGATCGGGTGAAAAAGCTCGGACAGATTCGCAAGAGTCATCCAGCGCTCAGGCGCGGCATACGGCAGACCCTGGAGGTTTCCGACGAACTCTGGGTCTACCAGATGGCGACACAAAAGACCTGGCAGGGACAAGCTCCAGAGACGCTCTACATCGCCATCAATCGCAGCGATCTGCCCCAGACCGCGTGCGCACTCCCCAGCGGAAAGCTCAAAGAGCTAATCGGGGACACCACGATTGCTGGTCCCGCGATCGTGATTCCACCCCGCCAGACCCGTATCTTCCTCGCTGAATAGCTTGGGACGGCTGCTGGTTCCTACAGTTCTTGGGTGGCCAAAAACTGATAGGGACCAACGTAGCCGGTCGGACTGGAGACGACTGCGCAGTAGCTCTGTCCGGCGGTCACGGCAGACTCCTGCTGCACAGGCCGGAGCGGGGCCAGCGGGGTCACACAGTCCGCACCCAAAATCGCAACCGAGACGGTCGATGGCGAAAGCCCTTGGCCCGGCGACACCGCTTGCACATACAGCCTCCCGGTCTTCGCTGCCTTCAGCCGCACATAATCGACATCGACAACGCCATCGATTGCTCCCGCTTGCCCCAGACGCGGACCATCGAGCGCCACATCCACGAGCGGCGCAGTCGGACTGTCCGGAGTCGCGGGCTCTTTCAAGTTGAGCGTCATCACGGATGCGGCCCGGGCGGTCACGCTGTAGGTTCCGCCACCGCTCAAGCTGGTCGTGAGCACCGCCGCGTAGGAATCGCCTTTCATCGGCACATACACGAGCGCCGTCTGCGTCAGCAGGTTGGTCGATACATAGAACAACTGGCCCTCCGCAAAACGGCCACTCGCGGGGGCCGTCGCACCCAGCAGTGGGCTCGATAACAGACCGCCTTCGACGGAAAAAGTCAGTGACACGAGCTGCGCATCAGCCGTGGTGGTCAGCTTGTAGAGGTTGCTCTGCTTGCCGGTGAGGAGCTTTTCCCCGGTCTGCGCCATACCCAACACCAGCGACGTCGCCGCCCGCGCCGTCACCTGCGGCACTGCCGGACCGCTCGGTTCGAGCGCATACCCCAGCTTTTGCCCGGCCACCTCACTCGTCGCATGCAGAGCGAGCGGCCCAACGGCAGCGAGCGCATCGACGACCCCGTAGCCAACGATTCGACCGCTCAGCGCGGACACAAACAGGCCGCGCACGCCGCCGTCGATCCGCACCATGCTCCCGATTGGGTTGTCGCGATCGATGCTACGGACGTTCCAATCGACGACGCCACCTTGTTCAACGGTCTTGCTGTTGCCGGTGGCCTCGGCGGCGAGCGTTCCGGTCACCACCAGCGCGCCTTTGAGCGACACCGTCTCTTTGCCCGAGGTCGGCTGGCCGCTCGGATCGACGGCGGCGCTCTCCACGATGATGTCGTGTGCCCCGAGTCGCACCGAGCTGCCTGCCTGAATCGACGCAATCAAATAACCGGGGCCTTGGACCGCGATCCTGCTGACGGTGATGGCCGGATCGTCGAAGCGAACGGTGGTGCCGGTCGCAAAGTGGGTGAGAAGACCGCTTACCTGGATCTGTACGGAACGCTCGGCAAAGACGGTAGAGGGCAGGACTCCAACAAGCTGCGCGGGCAAGGTTCCCGTCGGGCCTGGATCGCCCTTGGGGCCGAGCTCACCTTGTGGTCCTGTGGGTCCAGTCGTGGGGTCGCCACAGCTTATCTGGGCGCACAGCGGCAGGACCAAGGGAAGGACAAAGCGGAGAGAGAGACTGCGCATGACGGCTCCAAATCACCAAGTAACGGCGGCCAGTGCGTCAACGCGACCGGCTCCAAACGAGTTGTTGGGAAAGAAATCGCTCGACACGCCACCACACAGCTCCGTGAAGCCCAGCGTGACGGTCGGAACAGCCGAAGCGACCAGCAGGGCCTTGGTTTCGGCGATGCGACGGGATAGCTCGGGACGAGCCGACCACAGCAGTGCAATCACTCCCACGACGTGCGGCCCAGCCATCGAGGTTCCGCTCAGGCTGCCGTAGCGATTGCCGGGCAGACACGACCGCACCCGTACGCCAGGGGCAACTAGCTCGGGCTTCATCCGTCCCGATCCATCGACGGTGACCGGCCCCCGACTGGAAAACCCGGCCAGCTTGCCATTTGCATCGGTGGCACCAACGGAAAAGGTCGAGGCATAGATAGCGGGTCCATCGTTTACGGTGCTGCACGCCGGACCGGAATTGCCTGCTGAGGCTTCGACGAAAATGCCGGCCGCTTGGGTGTTGTCGACGATCAGCTTGAGGGTATTGACCGCGCAGCCTTCACTCGTTGGACAGCCCCAACTGTTGTTCACGACATGGGGTCGCCGGTCCGGGTCAGGCTTGCCACCGCTCTGGTCGGTGGGGGCGATGAAAAACTGAAAGCACTCGATGTAACGAGCCGGAGTGCCAGCCCCGCGCTCCATGTTGCGACAGCCGATCCAGCGCGCCGCCGGAGCGACGCCAATTTGGTTGCCGAGTCCATCATCGCCAACCACGGTACCGGTGGTATGGGTGCCGTGACCTTGATCATCGCAGGGCACCACCGAGCTACTTCCACAGGGGTTGGTCATCGCGGCCCCATGAATCGAGTCGTGCCAGTTGTAGTCGTGGGACACTGGACCGGCCACGGAGTAGCCTCGGTATTGGCTCTTTATCGCGGGATGATCCCACTGCATGCCGGTGTCGGCGTTGGCGATGACGATTCCCTGACCGTACGAGCCCATCGCCCAGACCTGTGGTGCGTTCACCGCCTGCACGCCCCACTCAACAGCGGCGGTGAAGTGGGTCGGCGTCGGCTTCTCGTCAGCAATCGCATCCGGCTCGATCCAGCGCTGGCTCACGTTGGCTTCGATGTGGCGAACATCGGGACGAGCCGCGACCGCACGCATCGACTCGCGGTCTAGGTCAGCGACGATTACGTTGGCGGCCCAAAAGCGCTGAAACGACAGGCCACGCTGCGTCAGAAACTCCACCAAAGGCCCTTGGCTCCGGTCCGCAGTATCGCGCAGCGTCTGGAACACCAGCCAACCACGCGCACTCGAATCGGTAAGAAGCTCGGCCTGGCGCAGATCGGCCTGGTCTTCGAGGACAATCACCACTTGGGCTCGCCCGTGAGTCTGCGCATCAGACCACGCCCGCGCTTCGACCTTGGGAATTGCCGACGGGGCAGCCACCGCCGATCCCGACGATAGCAAACCCGCCGACAGCGCGATAAGCGCGCCGACCCCCAGCAGACGAACCGACTCTCCGATAGAACGAACGAAAGGCATATCGCTCCATAGCACAGGGCTTGGCAGCGCATACGCTGGAAGTTCGCTGCGGAATCGGCGAGCCCTGCTAGCATGACGGCGATAGAGAGGCACCCATGCAGATTGCTCGTTCCGTCCCGTCGGTTGTACTCGCGACGGCCCTGCTGTTTGGCTGTAGCGGCGGCAAGAAGCCGCCCACGTTGGCGGTAAGTAAGCCCGCTCCCATTGCGATTGCCGTCCCCGCTCCACCTGAGTCAAAAGACTTATGGGGCTACGCCAAGCTCAAAGATCCAGCGGCCGTGGCGACTCGGCTGCTCGGTCCGCTGACGCAGCCGATGCTGCTGTCGATGGGACTCAGTCCATCGGACCTAAAGCCGGGCAGCGTGGCCTCTCTGTATGTCTGGGATCCCGAGGACAAACCGCTTCTGGCTGCCCCGTCTGCGCTGATTGTGCCGATTCCGACCGAGGGCGAGCGAGCTCAAGAGCTTTCGCGGGTGTTTCCCGATTCGCAGCGCTCCGCAGTTCCCCAAGGCACGCTGTTTCTACTCAATCCGGCGACGCAGGCCAAGGCGCAGACCCAACGGGAGTCGCTGATCAAGCTGGCAGCCGCGCAGAGTCCGTTCGACGTGGTGCTCTACGCCTACCTAGACCCGATTTTGCAAAAACACGGCGCGACGCTCAGAGAGCTGCTCCGCAAAGCCAGCGCGGCCGGACAGCAACCAGCCGTGCCGGGCACCCAAGAGTCGGTGAGCAAGCTGTTCAACCAAGCCGTCGACGCACTGGTCGAGCTAAAGTCGGCAGCGGTGGCCGCGAACCTGTCAGACAAGGCGCTGGAGCTTCTGCTCATCACCGAAAACAAAGCGGCGACCCCCAAGGCCGAGCCGTATGCGGTGCCCGATCTGGTGCAGTTTTTGCCGCCCGCGCACCTGCGGTTTCAGTGGAATACCCGCGACATGCAGAAGTTCATGGACTTCTACATGAAGACCTACGCGCCCATGTTCGACTCGCAGCCGCCGCTCAAAGAAGCGATGCAAGCGGTGATGCGCGAGTGGCAAAAAGCCGGGCAAAAGATGTCGATGTCCGCGGCTGTGACGATCGGAGGCGAAAGCTTCCTGCAGATGACCTCGATCATGAAGGTCGATGATGGCAAGGCAGCGATGGCGGCGATGCGCAACGGCTTCAAGCTGCTCCAATCGCCCGAGATGAAGAAGTCGTGGGAACAGCTTGGCATCGAGATGCAGAGCACTTCGGCCCAAGGCGTGCGCAAGCTCCACGGCTGGCCCGTCGACCGTTACGACTACAGCTACAAGGTCGTAAAGCCCGAGATGAAGCAGGCGCAGGCCATGTTCGACAAGCTCTCGAACCTGAAAATGGAGGTCGTTCAGGTGGGCGGCTACCTGGTGTTTGCGATGGGCGGCAGCGTCGATCAACCGGTCAATGCGCTGATGACCGGCAAAGGCGAGTTCCCAACCGAGGCACAGAAGCGGTTCCCGGCGGGTGGCGCAGCCTATGTCGATATCGACCTCCAGCGGATTGTCCAGACCGTCGAAAAGCAGCTCGGACGACCCATCGGCGTCCCGCTCCCCCAAGGGGCAGAGGTGGTGTCGGCGGCATCGTTTGACGGAGGGCCGGCCAGCCAGTACCAGCTCCACGTGCCAAAGCCTCTCGTCGACCTCGCCATCGGCGTACTCATCAGCAACATGCAAAGCCGCAGCCGTCCGAATGACGACTTTGGCTACGATCCCGCCGGTCCGATGGGTCCGCCATCCGGTGCGCCACCTCCGTAGACCTTCTCCTCGCACTCCACCCTACGCAGCACGCGCCGCTGGTATCGACTATGCTCGCAACCATGCCAGAGCAAGCGGTGACGGTGCTGCATTCGCTGGGGGGACTGCTTCAATATCAGTCGCTGGTGATTGCAACGGTCCTCGGACTGTTGGGGGGCTGTGGGCTGCGAGCGCTGCTGCTCGTCGCACTCGATCGAGGTCAGAGCTGGCCGCGCATCGGGGTGAGGGCGCTGGTGGCGGCTGCGTATGGAGCGATGACCTTTGGCTATGCCGAGCTGCTCGCCAAGACGCTCACCTGGGACCGTCGTCATGTGGTGGCGCTGAGCCTTGGGGCCGGGCTGATGGTCGTGGGACTTTTGTTCTGGCGGCTCGTGCTCGGTTCGGTGCCACGCCTGACGCTGACCGGCTGGCTGCTCCGAGCCGTGCTGCTGCTTTCGGTGGTGGTGCTGATGCTGCTGTCGCTGATGCGCGCCGGGTTCCTCAACCTGACCACCGACCTACCGGTGCTGCGCATCGAGGTCACCGGAGAGACGCGACCCCAGACCGTCCGTTTTGCGGCCCCCGACCAACCGATGCAGGAGCTGTCCCTGCGTGCCCATCGCGTCCTGTTTCGGACCCCGGGCGGTGAGCTGCTCACCGAGGAGTGGATCTATGGGGACCAAGTGGCCATCAAAGGCCGCGTGCTGCGCCTGCATCCGCTGCTGAACTCCATCGGCATTCCCAACTGGTTCGAGCTTCAGTTCCTGCACAACGGCTACTTCACCGCCGAGCGTCACAGCAGCCAGCCGCATGTGGCCCGCAAGCTGGTGATGGGTGGCTCACTCACGGTGGCACCTGAATGGCAGCCCCAGCGGGACCGAATCCTACACTGGCTCCAAACCCGCCCCGAGCAAAGCCAGTGGGCGATTCGGGCCGCGACGAGCGAGTCGACCTACTTCCCGCTCATCGACGCCCAAGGCCGGGCCCAAACGCACACCTTCGAGCTGGTGCTCACCCCCGGCGGCCTCACAGCGCGGTAAGCACCACCATCCGCTGCGCGCTACGCCGTTTGCTCGCTCGGTACCCAGGTGCCGTGGAAGCCGAACGGAACGCGCTGCCGGGTTCGGATGACCGCCACCGGCTCGGCCTCGATCTGCTGCGCATCGAGGATCAGCAGGTCCGACACGCCCTCATCGGCGTGATAGATCGTGCTCATCAAGTAGCCGTCGCCTTCTGGTGCGTCGTCACTGCGCGGCACAAACAACGCCTCGCCGGTATAGCTCGACTTGCCGAGCGTCCGAAAGCGAACCTGCCCCGTCTGGTAATCCACCTTGCCGATCGCGTTTAGGTGGCCGCGTCCACACGTCTCACCGACTCGTGCCCCGATCCATCCATAGCGATGACGACGCATCGCATAGCGCGGGTCACAGGTGGGAAACTCACACGGTGCCTCATCGATCTTCGTCTCTGTGACCTTGCCCGTGTCGAGGTCGAGCACCAGTCGCGTCAGGTTCCCCGGCACCGACTCATCGATGAGCTGCACCGCTTCATCGGAGGCCAGATCGAACAGCGGCAGCCGCGCAAACTTTACGACGTCGAGCACCACGGTGTTGCCCTCGTCGTAGGCATTGAGCGGATGGAAGATGTAGCAAGGTGGAATCGAATACCAGCGCAGTGGGGCCGAAGGACTGTCCCTATCGACGACGCCAATCCGTGCGCCTCGGGAAGGCTCCCAGCGAATCACGTTGGGATCTTTGACGTCTTCTAGGTGCAGCACCGCCGGGAGGTGATAAAAGACCGCCCGCGTCGCAGTGACGCTAAAGTCGTGCATCATCGCGGCGTAGGTCGTCTCGAACTCGCGCTTGAGCCGGAGCTTGCCATCGCGACCAATGACGTAATAGGTCAGCCCGCCCCGGTCACCCCAGTATCCTAGGGTGTAGATGGCCCCGGTGGTCGGCTCGATCTTCGGGTGGGCGAGCATGCCGCCCTTGGTCAGGTCGATGGCACCGTCGAAGTCAAAGCGGCCCAGCGTCTCCAGCGTATGCGGATCGATCTCGTGGGCCCCCGACCCCTCGACGAGAGTCAGCAGTCGCCCAGCCATCTTCTGGATGCTGGTATTGCTGCGATCCATGGCGCGCAAGATGCGAGCAATCACATCCATCGACGGCTTCCGCCCAAGAGCCCCCAGCGCTTGCAGGGTCAGAAGCTCGATCGCGGAAAAGCCAAGCCCCAGAAAACCCTCAATCGAGGTCGAAGTCGCCAGGTCGCGCAGCCCGCCAAACAGCGCCCGCCCCGCCCGCTCCTCGATCTGAAGCTTCTCGGTGCGCACCCAGCGGTTCTTGTGATGGACCCGCCCACCGTCGATGAAGAAAGCGTCGATCATGCCGTCTCCATCGAACCAG
>CALLYL010000860.1 GCA_937859535.1 uncultured Myxococcales bacterium | reverse complement strand
GCCGATCCAACACGACTTTCTCGACGGCATTGCTCGCTAGAAGAGTCAGCCGCAGAACATCTTCCTGGTCCGTCACGAGATAGCGGAGATGGTGACCGAGGTCGCCAAGGTCGTCGATTTCGGAATCTCGAAGATTCGACGCAACGGCGCTCAGATGACGCGTGACATGACACTGCTCGGTACGCCGCAGTTTATGTCCCCCGAGGCCGCACTCGGTCAAAACTCGGCCATTGATGGCCGGGCCGATCAGTGGTCGCTGGCGGTCATCATGTATCTGTGCCTAACGGGACGGCTGCCGTTCGACAGCGAAAATCCGGTCGGCGTGCTGTACATGGTCGTCCATGAACGGGCGGTCCCCATCAAGCAGCTCGCACCGGAAGTGCCCGACCACGTCATCGCTGCGATTGAACGGGCGATGTCGAAAAATAAGGAAGAGCGCTTCCCACGGATGGTCGACTTTGTGAAGGCGATCATCGGTCAGCCAGCGACGGCCCCATCACGCTTGCACCTAAACCCGGCACCGCCTGAGCCGGTGAAAGCCCAACCGAGCCCACGGCCACAGGTCGCGCCAGCTCGCCTGCCTGCGGCCATGCCGAGCGTCGGGCACATGCCAACCGGTCCGGGTGCGATTCCGGTCAAGCCCAACGCGATGACCATTGGCGGAACGCCCACGCCCAAATTCGATCCACCGACCACGCCGCAAACGACGCCTCCGATCACACCGATCCCGACCAGGGTGGCATCGCTCTCACAACCTCAGGCCCATCGGGCCCCAAGTGGCAACACGCCCACCAACATCGTGATGAACGATGCCGAGATGCAGGCGCTGCTCAGCCGATCGGCAGCGACACCGGTGTCTACGGATGCAGCCGGCGTGGAGTTTGAACAAGGCCAGACACGGCTCACCGGTAACAACGACCCAACGCCACCCGTCCCGGAACCCGGCCTGCGCACACCGTCGGAAGATCGCCCGTTTGATCCCTATCCGAGCACGCTGTCGCGGGCCACGGGACAGCAATCGGCGTCCGTCGGCAGCAAGATATCCTCGGCTCTGAAATCCACCGATGGCAGCGCGCCTCTTTCACTTTTGCTGTCGATGATCGGCGTCCAACCGCGCTCCAATCTGCGCCTGGGACTCAGCGGCGCAGCAATCGTCCTGGGCATCGCCACCTTGATGTGGCTGCTCAGCGGTGATGCCCCGAGCGACAAAACTCAGACAGCGAGCGGACCGCCTACCACCAGTGAGCAAAAGCAACTCGGCTTGGTCCCCGATGGTGGGACTCCCAGCGCGGGCAGTGAAGACGCCACCCCCAGCAAAAATAGTCCGCCATCCGGACGCTCATCGGGCAGTAGCTCGGGGAAGAAACCACAGGCCAAGCCACCGGTCGACAACTCCAAGCGAATCAAGATTGATCCAGGAGTGTGATGAAAGCCCGCGCTCTGTGTTTGCTGCTCCTGTGCTGTAGCGCCACTGCTACCGCCGATTCACGCAGTGATGATCCGCAAAAGGAACGTGCGCGGTTGGTCGCACGCTCGCTGACGCAGGAAGCCACCCAGTCGTTCGAACGACGGGACTACGGGAAGACGCAGACACTTCTCGAAGCCGCGTACATGCTCTACGCCAGCGAGAAGATTCAATACAGCTTGGCCCGCGTCTACGAAGCCCAGGGACAGCGGCTGCTCGCAATGAGGTCGTATCAACAGTTTCTGCGCAAAGTACCGATGTCGGATCGCTTGCCCGGTCAGACCGAGGATGCAACGACCGCGATCAACCGCCTACAGAAGGATCTGGGTCATCTGGTGTTTTCGCGAGCGCTGCTCTCCGCAGTACGGATCGATGAGGAACCTCCGCTGCCACGCGGCACCATCGATGCATGGGTCGAGCCAGGTACTCACCGCTTGGTGATGCAAGACGACATCGAGCAGCTTGGACTCGGTGCCGGTGAAACCAAAACCGTCAAGGTATCGGACGCTAGCGCGGAGTCGATCACGACCGTCGATGTCTCTGGCCAAGCGCCGGTAGCGAACACCTCTCGGACCGGACTACGCGCTGCCAAGTGGACGCTCGGCGTGCTTGGAATCAGTGCACTCGCCGTTGGTGGTGCGCTGCTCGGGGTTGATGGCTTACGTCGCTGTAACAACTTTCCGACGATGTGTAACGACCCGCTCGCGACCCAGTGGCCCGGCGTCGGACTGCTCGTTGGTGGTGGTGTGATGTTCGGGATCTCAGCCGCTCTGTTTGGCGTCGATGCCCGTCATCGGTAGTCTGCCAGTTCCTTCCGATTACAGGCCGAGCTGACGCACATCCTCACAGCCGTCCTTGTCCCCCGCCGCGCAACCCCGACGCAGATAGTCGACCCCTTTGGTCACGTTGGTTTCGAGTCCCTTTTCGCCCTGATT
>CALLYL010000859.1 GCA_937859535.1 uncultured Myxococcales bacterium | reverse complement strand
CCGAAAGCGCCCCTGCTCTGCCGCCTGCAGCAGCTGGTTGTGCGTGGCGCAGACTACAGATCGCCGACAGATTGGTATTGAAGGTCCTCCGCCGTTGCCGAGGCTCGCAACAGTTCTCCCAACCGGTAGACCTATTATGAACGGCGAAACCGATCATGTAACCCACTAACGGGACCTGAAACATGACCGGTTTAAGAGCCGGTCAGTCGTCCCAGCTTATTGGGAGGGAGTCGATGTCGTCTCTGCGAGGGCAAGGAGTGTTCGCGTCACTGCTTAATGGTCGCTGGCAATCACGAAGATCCTGGAATGGCCAAGCGCTGCAGCGCCCGCTTGAAAAACTTGTGTTGGCGCGACTTCTTGAGGAGCGCATGCGCTTCTGACACGCTGCAAAAGCGTCGCTGACGAACATGGGACTCAAGCCATAGCACTTCCGCATGGGTGACTTCCATTAGGTAGACCGTGACATGCAAGGACCTGCCCCACTTCCTATCTGTGTAGCTGCCGAGCGGTGGGTTCATGATGCGACCGCTGATGCCTGCTTCCTCGTGCGATTCTTTCAGTGCGGTCTGCTCTGGGGTTTCACCGGGATCGATAAGTCCCTTCGGAAACCCCCAACGACCGGACCGGATTGAGGTGATCAGACAGAACTCGAAGCCGCTTTCAGAACGGCGATAAGGAATCGCGCAGGACTGCTGTAGATGCGACCCCTCCGATCCCAATCTTGTTCGCCAGCGCTGGAAAAGGTCGAGGAAGAAACCCAAGACAATGCCTTTCCTACGGGTTCTCGGGGCAGCAAAATCCAGCGGTGCCAAATCCTCGGTCGGCTGGCACCTTCACTTCGCGGGCCAGAGTTCCGACCTGCGCGGCCGAGGTTAAGAGATCCAACTGCGGTTTTAGTGCCATTGTCAGGGAAATCATCTTCTGCACCGGAGCCCGATCGACGACAGCAGAGGACATTCTATACTAAGCGGTTGCCGATCTGTGCGGACTGCAACGCCAGCTGTAGCCTCCGCAGCTGCGAAATCCACAGGCACACTCCGCCCAGCACGAGCAGGGTCGGGATTGCGAACACAGCGGCAGGCGCGAAGCGAAGAGAGCGAGCGGAGGACAGTACGGTGAGGTAATTGACGATTCCGTGTAGTACGATCCACAGACCGAACATCGTCGCAAATCGATTGCTCGGAATGACGCGAGCAAAGAGGGACAGGGCAAGCGGATACAGGAGGAATCCGGGCAGAGCGGTGAGTACCCGCACGCCGAGAAACCAGCCAGCATGCACAGTGGTTCCATCGGTCGCCAAGATGGATGCACGGACCAAGAGCAGACATCCCAGCAGTTGCAGAGCCATCGCGGTCGAAACCTTCTGCAGAGTGGTCACGACAATTCCCAGCCGACGAAGAATTGCGAGCAGAGTGAGCACCAAGGGGGCCAGCACAAGCAGGAACGCACGGTTGGAAACAGGGTCCAGCAGTGCAATTCCGAGATTGGCGGGAATTTGTCCTCCGAAGGTGTGATCCACATGGCCGCGTGACCAGAGCGTCTGCACCAATTGTTGATGCCGCAGTCCGAGCTCACAGAGTGTCAACGACGTGCACAACGAAATCATCAGACGCCAATCGATGGGTTCCAGATCTACGGATGCTCCGCTACTTGACTCGGATGGGAATCTCATGTTCCGAATCAATATGAACGCGAGCAGCAGAGCGATGGCTGCGGACAGCGGCGTTGCTGTCTCACCTGGAGCACCAATGTCTTGGCCATTGAGAGATCGCCGCGCTGGGCGTTGTAAATACGAGCCGATTGGCCCTTTGCATGTGGGTACCATCTATCGCGAGCTGACACACCTTGTTCGACGACAGGTTACTGAACGGGGTGTTCGTCTCGAGGTGGAGGCGGTGGGGATGTTACCGTGCAATGTCGTCGATCCGGCTCCTGGAGACAATGTGAAGAGGCTCACTGTCAGCCATGGCCCGGAGCCGCCGCGGGAGCCTGTCCCCCTGTTGGGATAGTTGCCAGATGAGGTCTGCCGCAGGACGGAAGTCGTCCGGCACTTCGTCGCGAAGTAAAACGAGCGCAGCATCGAAGCGCCCACACTGTCTCGCTACCTCGGCCTTGAGCAGCCGGTTCGCCGGAGAGTCCGGCGTGAGCAGCGTTTCAAGGGCATACAGGTTTTGCCAGAAGGGACTGTCCTGCTGGGCCCGAGCTGCAAGCGCATGTGCGTTTGCTCGCCGAGCCTGAACGGCACCATGGATGGTGATCAGCGCCCCCAATAGGGCAAGCGGGGTCGCGCAAAGGAAGGGCACAGCCAGGCGCGGCAGGTGCAAAATGTAGAACAGAAAGCTGATGGTGCCCATGGCAGTCCCGACCTTGGCAAGGAGCATCGCGCAGGAGCGGTCAGCTGCTCCCTGGTTGCTGCGCAATGGATGATTCCCGGCACGCCAGGCCAGCAACCGGAGCTTAAGTTCTTCGGTGCCATCGCGTGCCAACCCCTCCTGGATGGCCTCGTAGAGGGCACTCTCAGACAGCTCTCTGGCGTGAACTCCTGGGCCCGTGTGAGCAGTCTGTCCCGATTCGGTTACGGCAGCATGAGCACATGCGTCACGGATAAAGAAGTAGCGCTTGCAGCCCATGCACCGCGCTACCTCTGGCGGCTCAGGTAACATCGGGGCCCTCGCGTAGCCGTCGGTCCATACCTCCATCCCGGAGGTACTGCCGGACAGCACGGTGTGGATCCGAAACGGGTGCTGGCACCATGGACAGCCAAGCACTCTATCTGGGCCGAGCCTCATAATGAGGCCTCCATCCAGTACACTTGTCGGCGTTCTCGTGCGGGGACAAGCTCGACGGCTTGGACATTAGGCCAGGCCCAGCAGTAGTCCGAAGATGGTCTTGGGCGGACTGCTCTTGGGCTCAAGGAGTACCCAGCGCGTTCGGTAGTTGACGCGACATGGTTTGTTGCAGCTGACCACGAAGTGCCTGAATTGCGGCGTCTTGACAGAGCGCATCCACTCCCCAATCTGGGCGACCTCCTTCAACAAGTATCCCTGACCCATCTACCTCGGATAGGCGAACTTGCAGGTAGTTGCCACCCGGATCTCCCCCAGATCCGCCCGATGCAGGTCGCAGTATAGTGACCCTTGCAAGTACCTTTGGGTTCTCAATCTTGAAGATGCGCCCATCCGTTAGCGCAGCTCCACAACGATCCTGTTGTTCTTCGGTAGCCGGCCCATCCATTTTCACAGCGACAGCGGGCTGCACGCCACTCTTAATAAGTGCCGAACGCAAACCAAAGAGTACTGCGCCACGACACAGCCTGCCAACTGTGCTCCCCGTGCGTGTTTCCGTGCCCGCTGGCTCTCCGTTGTACCTGGCTCGGTAGTCGATGACGGCACCAGATCGAATGATTTCCACTTGGAGGACCGAGTCATAACCGCTCTCCCAGCAGGCAGCGTGTCCTCTAACGACCGACGCACACTCAGCTGACTCGTCGGGTTCAAAACCAGCTCCCATGGTCACGCAAACCGGAGCCGACCGACTCCACAGGACAGTCGCTTTGTGGTCGCCGCCTGCGTTCGAGCCACTGCTAGTGGAGTCCCCCCACACGCCTGTAGGCCATACCGTTGCTGTCGGACCCATCCCCGCGCAGCCGGGACCAAGCACGATCTCAAGCAGGCTTACGACAAACATCACACTTCGCATTCTCTGCCTCTTTCCCATCATCCGACGCCAAAGAACCTTGCTGCGCCTGTCTGAGCATGAAGCTCACCAAATGATAGCAGAACTCCCAAGACGCCCAAGCAACCTAGGGGGCGGATCTGCGGTCAGGAGCGACCGCAGTCATCGCGGTCGGTGCCTGGCACGGATGCGGGAAGGCCGGCACGGCCTACCGCGTGGCAGACGATGCCGGCAGAATCTGCCGGCTGCGATCGGCAGATGGTGCATTTTCACGGCACAGCGACAGAGATGCGCCACGGTGGATGTGGCACAACGCTTGCTTTCTAAGCAAGCATCGACGGCGACGCGGCGTGCGCAGGTAGTCGAGTCAGCGTCTGCCGTCGGTTCTGTCTCCAGCACGGAGGTACTCAGATGTCGTGGTTCGAAGACGTTGCCGGTGTCACATCTGTGGTTAGTCCATTTACCGCTCTCGCGAACGGGATTGTCGGCAACCCCGCCGCCGAGCGGACGTTCCAGCAGGGTGACGCCTTTCTGAACGGTGGCGGTGGCCTGGCGCTGGATGCGGCGGGTCTGACCAAAAACGGATGGCTCGCCGACGCCGCGCAGGCGGGTTACCACCTTTCACACAGCATGTATTCAGCGGGTCGTGGGAATTTCGGGGAAGCCGGTTCAGAGCTGGGGGAGGCCGCTCTCAACACCTTTTCAGCGGCCACCGGAGGAGGACTCAAGGTGGCAGGCCGGACCATGCCCAAAGTTCAGGAGTGGCTTGCGAAGGGCGTGTCGGCGCGCTCGACCGTAAAGGACGCGGTGCCCTTCGTCAAAACGGGCGGCGGGCCTACCGAGTACACGGACCCGCCTCCGCCCAGCGAACAGCAGTTGGATGGCGGAGCCCCTAAAACGGGCGGCAGGCCTACTGAGTACACGGACCCGCCTCCGCCCAGCGAACAGCAGTTGGATGGCGGAGCCCCTGCGGGTGGAACTCCCGACGTTGGCGCGTCCTTGTCATCAAGCACCGCGCTGCCACCAACGGTGTGCGAAGCGCCGGCTCTGTTTAATAATCATCCGGCCTGGATGTACGCGGACTAGCGCAGGTGACCCAGCACAGTCACCGATTGATAGCGCGGCGTGGACCGCGGCGGCGCATCCTGAAAGTAGCCGAGTCCGATCAGGTCGGGCAGTCCATCGCCATTTACATCCGCGGGCTGCAACTCAATCATGCGCGGCTCGAAAAGCTGATGCTACACGGTCTGGAAGCTGCCATCTCCGACGCCGGACAGCACGCTTAGGTCATCTCCCTCGGCGCTGCTAGCCACCGCGTCGGCATGGCCATCACGATTCCAATCGGCGATGGCTGCGGATGTCAGTTCTGATCCAACGTCGAGAGCGGCAGCAGACTGTAGCCGGCCGTACGATCGCGCAGCACCACACGCAGCTTCGATCCGCTAAACAGCAACAGATGTTAGATGAGCAGGAAGGAAGCGAGTCGCTGCTTGTGCATGCGAGATGGTGTCTGCTCAAGCGCACCGAAAACCTGAGCGAACGGCAGGCCAGCAAGCTAAAGGAACTGTTGAGATACAACCTCCGCAGCGTGTGAGAGTACCTCCTCCGTGAGGAGTTCCAACGCTTCTGGCAGTACGTCCGCAAAAGCGTCGCCGCCCGATTCCTAGATCAGTGGTGCAAGGTCGCCATGCGCTCGCGGCTAGATCCGATCAAGAAGTTCGTCGGAACGCTACGCAATCACCGGAACCTGATCCTCAACTGGTTTGCCGCCCAAGGCATGATATCCTCCGGCAACGTCTAAGGGCTGAGTCATGAAGCCATAGTAGTCTTCCGCAACACCTAGGGCTACCGAGAGCACAACACCATCGAGATCGCGCTCGATCACACCCTCGGCGCTCTCCCAGAACCCCAATTCACCCACAGATTCCGCTGAGGATGCCAAGATACAATTTGTGTGCGCAGGATTCTGGTCGCAGCCTGGTCACTCAGTTCTTCGACGGACGGCGGCCAGTGAATGGCTTAGGCGTCACTGTTGGTGCCGATGAGCTTGGATGTATCTCCGTCGGCTCTCTGCTCAGTAGGAATGCAGCCAGATGCGGAACTCGTTCCACCCAGTCCGTTGGGAAGTGATGTGCTCCGTCATGGCTAAGGATCAGGGTTGACCATCCTGCGGACTGCATCAGCCGGTCTAGGTACGGAATCAGATCTTGCTGCGCCTTCGGCTCGCCGGTTCCACCAACCAGGATGGCACGAAGCTGCGCGCCCTTGGAGATGCTCGATTGCTCCGCCCCAAACAGCCACGGCATGCCACCCGGGGACAGACTGATGATGCCTGAGTACTGCGAAGGGTGCGTCGCTGCTACCTGAAAGGCATGAAGCGCTCCTTGGGAAAACCCCAGGAGGAATACGCGCTTTGGATCGATTTCGCGCGCAACAACAGGCGAGCTCACAATGGCCTGGAGCTGAGCGTGAGTGGTTTCGATATCATCTTGGGACCAGATAAAAGCATTCCTGCGGAGCGGAAGGGAACCAGGAACAGCGACAGCAACGAATCCCATTCCTGCCCACTGTTCGGCTTGCTCAAAGTAGCTCTCATGGGTATCTCCGAAACCGTGTAACAGTAGGATGAGCGGACGCTTCTGGGCATCACGAGCGGCTGGCGGGAGGAAGACGACCGGAGTCCCGACCGGAGGTGCCCCTGCCGCGTAGCGGTCCCGGATCTCTGCGAGCATTTTTGTGAAGCGTGGGGACTGGTTCAGTGCAGTGAGTTCATCGTCAAAACGTGCAGCTGGGTACTGCGCAAATCCAAGATGGACAGCGTGACCAAGCATCTGCAGTGCCGCTTCGTATTTCTGCTGCAAGCTTAATGCGCAGGCGAGCTGATACGCCACGTCGGCCCGATCTGGGTGTTCCGATAGAATCTGGCTGTACGCGGACTCCGCTTGCTCGAACTTTCCACTGGCCTTGAGCCGTTCGGCATCCACCTCCCTGGGATTTGCCGGTTCTGGGTCAGAGTGTCCTGCCAGTTGATAGTCACGCCGCAGCACAGGCGCATTCGGCTTCGGAACTTGGGGGCGCCATTCCGTTCCCGTGTATCTTTGCTGACAAGCAGATACTGCCGCCAGTTGGAGCTGTTTCCACTTCTCTTCTTCGTGGCTCAGCGCGTCAAGTGTCGCGCGATCCTTGCCCTTCATCAATTCAGGGATCATGCATCCGCACAGCGCCGAGGCCGCGTCGACTAGCGCGCCCTCCTTGAGCGAGGTCCCCACGCAAGAGTCAATGGTGTTCCGCAGATAAAAATGGCGCTGCACCGATGGCATGCTGAAAATCGAAGTAACTCCAATAAAGAGTGTTCCCACGATGATCGTTAGCACTCCGACCGTCGAGTAGCGTCGCTCGATCTCATTGGTGGGCTTGATGCACAAATGAGTGCGGTTGATTTCCTTCTGCGCAGAGATTATCGGCAGGAGGGGCAGAAGGCTGACGAACAGGAGTCCCCAGAAGAACCCCGGCCTTGCCCTTGATACTACGTGATGAGCAGCGTTAGAAAAGCGGTCTGACTCGCTAACGAATCTCACGACTATCGACGAGATGATCCACAGCGTCGCCATCAGAGAGCTGGCACCTTCGATGCGCGGCAACGACCTTGTCTGCCCAACCGCTCGGGCCTCCGTTCGGATGTTTCGAAAGAGCTCATGAACAAAGAAGAATGCAAAGAGAGCCCGACCTGTGGGACTGACCCGCACAGCCTGGTCGGGCTCAGCGCTCTCTTGGTAGGACCGCCATTGGCGATACATCCAGTAAAATTGATAGATGCCGAGCGAACAGAAGCCAAGGACCATGATCTTGGTGAGACTCACGGCGTAGAAACGGCTCTGCAGATCTTTGCGGCTTGCTGCATCTTGGCCCGTCACATTCGTGGGTTGCGCTGAGTTTGGCAGAGGCTCAGCGCGACTCTCGGAATCGGTAGGTTGTCCGTCCATCGTCTCCCCCCTCGTGTCAACAGGCCCAATCGCTGGATTGACCCCCGTATACGCGGTCCTGCTCCACTAGTCCCCATGCGAAAATTGCGCCAAGCTGGCTGCCCGGGCAAGTGCCGAGTCAGCATGCGACTCCGTTCCAGGATCGATGAAGGTCGCAGCCAAGTCAACGAAGACAGGAGGCTCAACGTCGTACGGGAGAGGATTCCAGCCCAGATGCAGCAGGATTTGCCAATGAGGTGCCGTGTTCGGCAAAATCAGCCGGCCAACAATGCCGAATTGCGACTCGTCTCCGCTGCCGAAGGGCATGGTAACTGTAAGGTGTGCAACGTCTTGAACTTGCTGCGAGAACGAGATGCAACGGTTCCTATTTCGATTCGGATACGAGACGCCACTGCAGCTCCGCGATAACGATGCCCTGGGCTGGGACGATGAGGAAAGCGGTGCTCTCTTCATCCGCGCAGACTCCGCGTCGGAGGCGCTGGCCTGGGGCGCTGAGGTGGCGGAGCGCTTCGTTCGCGAACTCTACCAGCGCAGCGACACCTCCGAGCGGGTATGCTCCTCCTTCATAAGCAGGTGATGTCATGATTCGGTCCTTCGCTGACAAGCATGCCGTGGTCACTGGAGCAGCCAGTGGTATTGGTCTCGCCCTTGCCAAGGAACTGGTGGCGCGACACTGTCATGTCGCGCTGGTCGACAAGAGCCCGGATGTGAACACAGTTTCGGCGGAGCTTCGCGCCACCGGAGTTCGAGTCTCGACCCATGTCGCCGATGTCTCGGTGCCCGCCGACTGGCGGCGAATCGTTTCCGAGATCGAGGCTGTTCACGGCAAGGCTCAGCTACTCATCAACAACGCAGGCGTCTCGATATCGGGCCGCTTCGAGGACGTGAACCAGTCCGATATGGAGTGGCTCTTCGGTGTCAACTACTGGGGCGTCGTGCATGGCTGCCGCGAATTCCTGCCCATGCTGAAGGCCCAGCCCGAAGCACACATCGTTAACGTCTGCAGCTCCTTCGCGTGGCTCGGGGTGTCTGGAAAGAGTGCGTACGCGAGTTCCAAAGCGGCTGTGCGTGCATTTTCCGAAAGCCTACGCGCCGAACTGACAGATACCTCGGTGGGAGTGACGCTCCTCTTTCCTGGTGCGGTGGCCACTCAGATCGTTCGCAATGGTCGTAGCATCAGCGAATCTCAGAAAAATGCAGAGGACCATTTCCTTCGGAGTCGCTCTGGCAGCCCCGAACGGATGGCCAAGCGTTGCCTGGACGGAGTCCTCAAAAACAAACCGCGAGTCCTTGTGGGACTGGACTACCATGTGATGGACCTCGTGCTGCGCCTTTCGCCGAACGCCGCGCAGGCTCTCATTACCACGATGACCAAGAAGCTTCCATTCTAGTCTAGGTCTCCCAGCGATCGTGTTCCCAAACAGATCCAGCACTCCGCCCCGCGCAGCTGTGATAGGGTACTGTTCGTGAACAGAATCAGGTTATCGCGTCCGCCACGTGACTGCTTCCGCTCACTTGAGAAGGGGGCGCTGCTCTCTTGTTTTCTCGGCGAACTTCTCTGCTCGCCCGAGTCTGTGGCCGCTCCGCCGCCTCCCACGCTGTCTCAACCTGCGATTGCCCATCCGAATGACACGGCTCGTGCCGCCTCTGCGGCGCTACTGCCGTACGTCGTCCTGCCGGGACGGATTGCCGCCCGAACGCTGTATACTTGGACGACGCGGGACCAGATCGCACAGCTCGCGCAGAAGCGAGTGCTGCTGACGCGGACGGAGTCTCCGGAACGTGGTCCTTCCTACTTCCGCCAGAGGCTCAGCTTGCGCGCCAAAGAAGGCGATGAGTTTGCCAAGCTGCTGCAGTCCAGCGCATTTACAAGAGCACGACATGCTTGGCCGGCACCCTGGGCGACGTTTCTTGGTTCGCCGGGTGAACGCTACGGCGATGAGCTGATCCAGATAAAGCTCAAGCCCGAGGCGTGGTTCGTGGTGTTCAGGAGCTCGCAGGCGGACTTCTCTGTGGTCGATCTTGACAATCGAGCCATAAGCAGCAAGGACGCACTCGCCCATCCGGAGCGGATTGCCGCCGTCTATTTTGTGCATGATGAGCTGGCCAAAGAAGACGCTGCCTCATCCACACCACCGACGGTCCGAGCCGCGTATCGGGAGTATGTTCTCTGCAACGAATCGATGATCGCATCCTATTCTGTGTACACAGAAGACATCAAGCAGGAGCTTCAGCGGTCTGCCGATGCAGTGGCAGCGCTGGCCACGCATCTGCAAAAGTCACCGAGCCCGCCCCTCCTTCCATCTGGATGGAATCTGTCGGTTGCACGCGAGTCATGGATGCAAATCGACCCCCCTAAAGAACCTCTCTCGATCTACGAAGCTGCGCTGTCCTTCCCAAACGAGCTCTATCTGCCTGACTCCTCTCGTCTGCTTGGTCTGGCGGACAAGCTTCGCAAGCTGGTGTTTGACCAAAAGCCGTTCCGTCACACGCCCACCCTCAAGTTTCCGAAGCAGACTTCCCTCAAACCGGCCCCACCTCCGCGCACCAGCCAAGGCGGCATCGTGTGGAAGACTTTTTGAGTCGTGGATGCCACGCATTGCTAAGGCTGAAGCACTCCTCGCTGCTGCGAAGGAGTGGGATCTCCTTCCGTCAAAATATAACCGCTGTGCAATCTGCGCGATGGCAGATGGCCATCCCGACGACCTGGAATTCCTCGCTGACAACGCTTTCGCGGCGGTAGTCCTTGCGCGATTTGCACTACGTCGCGGCCATCTACTCGTCGTCCTGAAGCGTCACGTGGAGTCGCTGCCTGCGGTCCATTGGGAGGAATACGTCGCGGTGCAGAGGCTTGCTTGGGAGGCAGCACAAGCAA
>CALLYL010000858.1 GCA_937859535.1 uncultured Myxococcales bacterium | reverse complement strand
GTCTTTGCCAGCAATCACGGCGTCCTCTATGCGATCGGAACCGATGGCACTCTGTTTTGGTTCCAGCACCTTGGGCATGAAACAGGCGAGGCAACCTGGGCCAACGCGGGCAACGGACAGAGCGTTGGAAGTGGCTGGGCCTCGGCGCTTCGGGTCGTTGTGGCCGACGATGGAGTCCTTTACCTAGTCCAGCCAAACGGAGACCTCTACTTTTATCAGCACACCGGTTTTGACAGCGGTGCAGCGACGTGGTCGGTGCCGCAAAAAGTCGGCTCTGGTTGGGACAGCTTTGATGCGATCGAAGCCAGCAGCGGTGGCGTTCTGTACGCACGGAAGCCTACCGGGGAACTACTCTGGTACAAGCACCTCGGTTACCTAACCGGCACCGCTTCGTGGGCAAACAGCGTACAGATTGGCTCCGGCTGGAATGTGATGGGACGATTCACGGCCAGTGGCTCTGGTGTGATCTACGCCATTCGTCAACCTGGTGCGCTCGATTGGTATCGCCACGATGGCATCGATAGTGGTACCGAGACTTGGCGCACTGTTCCTGGGATTCTCAATGGCTTTGGCTGTCTCATCGCCCTGCGTGCGAGCAACGGACAGTACGTTGGTGCCGAGGGTGGCGGTGGTCAAGCGGTCGTAGCCAACCGCAATGCCATCGGCGGATGGGAGAGCTTCAACCTCATCTACCTCGACATCAATCGCGTCGCACTCCAGGCCTATAACGGAATGTATGTCTGCGCGGAAGGAGGGGGTGGTCAAGCGCTGGTCGCCAACCGGAGAGCCATTGGTGCATGGGAGACCTTCACGCTGATTGATCGTGGAAGCGGTCAAGTGGCACTCCAGGCCGCAAGTGGACAGTATGTCTGCGCAGAGGGAGGCGGCGGCCAAGTCCTGATTGCCAATCGCGGCGCAGTAGGCCCATCGGAGACCTTTGCGCTCTCCTCTGCAGGGGCCGACGGCAACTGGACGATCGTGCCGGGCGCTCTCAAGCACGTCTCGGTTGCGGCCGATGGCACGGTGTGGGGCGTCAACTCTGCTGACAACATTTACAGGTGGCTTGGCGGCGGCGACTGGGTGCAGATTCCCGGCTCTCTCAAGCAGATCTCGGTCGGCTCCGCGAGTCAGGTCTGGGGAGTCAACTCCGCTGACAATATTTACAGGTGGCTTGGCGGCGGCGACTGGGTGCAGATCCCGGGCTCTCTGAAGCACGTCTCGGTCGGCATCGACGGCACGGTGTGGGGCATCAACTCTGCTGACAACATTTACAGGTGGCTTGGCGGTGGCGACTGGGAGCAGATCCCGGGCAGTCTCAAACAGATTTCGGTCGGCTCCGCGAGTCAGGTCTGGGGAGTCAACTCCGCTGACAATATTTACAGGTGGAATGGCAGCGGCTGGGAACTGATTCCGGGCGGTCTGAAGTATGTCTCCGTATCATCGGATGGCACAGTCTGGGGCGTAAACTCAGCCAACCAGATGTATCGCCGGAGCGGCAACGAATGGGTGCTGGTTCCTGGGACGCTCAAACAGATCTCGGTGGGTTCCTCTACGCGAGTCTGGGGAGTCACTCCCACCGACCAAATCGCGGCGTTCCCGGTTGCGGCTGCGGTTCCCATCGCCAGCGCACCGGCTTGGAGTGCGCCCGGAACCACTACGCCAACTCCCGCATCCGGTAACGCGACGTGGGATCAAGACATCAAGAATTGGTTTGGAGCGGGAATTGAGTTTCTGAACACGAACGTCCAGGTGCGCTGGGTGGGCGAGGTCACGGTCCAAAAGGGCCCCAAGGACGTGGTCTACAAAGGACGGATGGAGTTCGCCAAGCCGCTCGGCTTCACCGTCGATAACGTCAGCTTTACAGTGGGCACCGACCCAACGGGGTTCTTTTCGATCTACATCCTCAAGGTCAAGCTGCCGATCAGTGCGACCGAGTTTCTCGATGCCTGTGTTCGGCCCCAACTGGAAGTGGCGCTGTGGAGTCCGTTCGAGCAGATGGCGCGTCCTGCGCTCACCAAGGCGGGGGAAGTCTATTTCATCTTGGCCAAAGGTGCGGCGCGCGATCCGGAGCTTGGCGAGATCCTGTACGGACTCAACCTGTACGCCAAACTACCGCTGAGCAGCATCGAACCGCTGTCCACCCTCGAGCGGCTGGTCCCTGGACTTGGCCTACAGAACAAGTCCGAAGTCCTCCATGTTGCGCTCTGCCGACAACCACTGAAGACTCTGCTTATCGAGCTTCTGTCGCAGCTAGACGTGCCGCTTGGGGATGGGAGTCTGGTCCTGTCCGAGATCAGCCTGGTTGGGAGCGCCAACCTCAAGACCGCGACGAACGCGCTCGGGGTCAACTGTCGATTCCGTCTGACTGTTGGCAATGAGACGCTCATTTTGCGCGGCAACATCACGGTGGATAGCAAGGGCGTTGTCACGTTGTGGGGCGCGCTCGATGCAGCAGACGGCAAGTGGGTGCAGCCATTCGGAATCCCAGGTCTTGTGATCGGTGGATTCGGAGTCCAAATGTCGCTGCTGCCCGGTCCGGTGGTCGCAGGATTCGGGGCGCGTGGTGAGGTTCACTTTGGCGACAAGCTCCTCGGGGGTAGCTTCGCCATCCTTCGCGATCCAACCCAGCCGGTGCGACTCATTCCATCAGAAATCGCAGATGGAGACGCGGCTCCTCCGGCCAAGAGCGATCCCGTGACGGTCCCTGCCGAAGTCACTCTGTTTGACAGTCCGGAAGGCATCAATCTCCCAGCGCTGCTGGCGGCGTTTGCCCCGAAAGATGTTGCCAGCGATCCACTCGTCAAAAGCATCCTCAATCTGCAACTGACCGACCTGAACTTCTACCGGGCGAACGGCCCCCTTACGATCGCCGGTCAGTTCTACAACCGAGGCTGGTCATTCCGTGCCCGCCTCAACCTGTGGGGCTATCGTGCTTTTGTCGAAGGCAAGAAGAGCTTCACCGGAATCTATCTGCACGGCACGTTCGATCCGATTCGGATTCAGGCAGGAGGGAAGGACTTCTTTTCCTTCACCTCCACGGATGGCAAAACCGGTCCGTTGGTGTACGTCGATGCGATGCTGAGCAAGCGAGGGCTGGCTCTGTCTGGACAGATCACCCTGCTCGGTGGACCCAGTGTAGGAGCCGAAGTCACGGTCGATGAGCGAGGCTTCTCGCTCACGATGACGACGGCGATGGGCGGTCTGTATGGCGGTGCGGCGCTCCGTTTCGATGGGACCACGGTCCGTATCACCCAGACTCTGACGTTCCCATACAGCGTGCTGGTCAATGGTGTCACCGTAACCCTCAGCGTCAGCGCGATCCTTTCGATCGAAGCGAGCCTGGCGCAGTTCCGCCAGACGGTGGCCTTCAGCTTCGACGCGCTCGGCGTCCGTCGTGAGATGAAGCTCCTGGAAACGACCGTTCCGTTCCCAGGTCTTTCCGACGTGGCCGCAGCGTTTCAGCAGTTCTACGAAAACGATGTGAAAGGGATCTTCGGACTCCTGACCTGGGTTCCACATACCGATGCGCCGTTGATTCCGCATCTCGATGGACCGATGATTCCGCATGCCGACGCGCCGATCATTCCGCACGGAGATGTGTCGTTCATCCCGCACGCGGATGTGTCCCCCATCTCGCACGGAGATGTGTCCTTCATTCCGCACGTTGATATTGCCCAAAGTGGTCACGCGGACGCAGCCGCGATCCTGCATGCCGACATCGCGGCCTCTGCTCATATCGATAGCGTCGGGTACACCCATGGTGACTCCAACTTCATCGGGATCCATACGGACTGGACAGATCATCCCCACGGTGACAGCGGACTCCCGCATGTCGATAGTCCAAGCGTTGGCCATGCCGATGGCTGGGCGGTTCCGCACGTAGACAGTCCGAGCACGGCCCATATGGACACCGCGCAAGTCGTGCATGCGGACAGTCCGAGCACAGCCCATGTTGATACGGCCACGGTGCTTCATGCCGACAGCCCAGCGGTGCTGCACGCCGACAGCCCGGCCATGGCGCATATGGACGATCCGGGACACTGGGGGACTTAGCTTATGGGAGTCGAGCTACGACCACTCGGAGTCAACTGCAACCTGGCGTGTCAGTACTGCTATCAGAACCCGCAAAGGGATGCGGGCAACCTGACGCGCAAGTACGACATCGAGGCGATGAAGCGGGCGATCTTGGCGGAAGGGAGTCCCTTCATTTTGTTTGGGGGCGAGCCGCTGCTCGTACCGGTGGAGGATCTGGAGGAGCTGTGGCGCTTCGGACTCGAGCGCTTTGGCAGCAATGGCATCCAGACCAACGCAGTTCTGATCAACGACCACCACATCGAGCTGTTCCGCAAGTACAAGGTCCATGTAGGAATCTCGATGGATGGTCCAGGCCCGCTCAATGATGCCCGGTGGCAGGGAACGCTGGCGGCCACTCGAGAGTCTACGGAGAGATCGCAGGCGGCCATTGTGCGGCTGTGCAAAGAGGGACTGACTCCAAGCCTGATTGTGACGCTGCACCGAGGAAACGCCACGGCCGAGCACCTCCCCGCGCTGTGCGATTGGCTGCGCGATCTCGACCGGATGGGGGTGCAGAATGCCCGCCTACACCTGCTGGAAGTCGATGAGCAGAACATCCGTGACAAGTACGCGCTAGCTGCTGGTGACAACGTCCGTGCCTTGCTCTGTCTGTCGCGCTTGGAGTCGGAGCTATCCCGGCTGCGCTTCGACTTGTTCCGGGAGATCGAAAACCTGCTGCTGGCCCGCGACAATCAGTCGACCTGCGTGTGGCGTGCCTGTGATCCCTTCACCACCGAAGCAGTTCGCGGCATTGAGGGACATGGCCAGCGCAGCAACTGTGGTCGCACCAACAAGGATGGTATCGACTTCACCAAGTCCGACACGCCGGGCTACGAGCGCTACCTTGCGCTCTATCACACGCCGCAGTCCGTAGGCGGCTGCAAGGGCTGTCGGTTCTTCCTCCAGTGCAAAGGCCAGTGTCCAGGCACTTCCATTTCAGGAGACTGGCGCAATCGGACCGAACACTGTGCGGAATGGAAGGCTCTGTTTCGCGATGCAGAGGACAAGCTGCTCGATCGGGGGGCGACTCCCATCTCCGTGCAGCCAAATCGCGTGTACCTAGAGGCCGCCATGTTGCGAGCCTGGACCGAAGGGAGGAATCCGAGTGTGCAGGACACACTGGCCCAGATGGTGGCCGCGCATCAGAAATCAGCCTCGGGGGCGGCATCATGACGCGCCTGGATTTCCGACTCCCAGAGTTTACGCGCTTTGCCTGGGTGAGTGATCAGGCACGAGCGATCTGGGCACCTCGCATCGCACGCATTCAGACCGCTTGGGCAGAGATCGAGTGGCGTTCCGTTGCCGCCAGAGTCAGGCCGTGCGCGCACACCATCGTCGATCCCGGCGCGCTCCCTGCACTTACCGCACGCATGGCAGAGCACGGACTCGAAGTGCGACGCTTTGGTGAAGTGGGAGTGTCCTCGACTCCCTATTCCTCCGCTGCCGCACCGGTGATTCCTGGTCAGCCGTTTGCGATACGGGTGGCGATTGGTACTCCTGATGCAAATGCGGCGTTCTGCGCAGCCTGGGAGGCGAATGATCAGGCAAAGATTGGTGAGGCTCTGGGCTACCCTGCCTGCTGTCAGCGCTTCTTTCAGCGTGTCTGGGTCGAGGAGCGCTGCATGGACACTACATGGGCAATGACTACTTCCGCAGCGACAGCCACACAAAAAGAGGAGTTCTCGAAGCATGTTTCTGGACCCCAAGAAGCAAACATCCTGCTGCGCTGGTTGGGAGTCCGGGCCGTACCGCACTTGCCGTGTCGCTTCGACTGTGCCGACACCGTAGCGTTTGCTCGCAAGCTGATTACCGTCGGGCGTGAGGCAGGATTTTCGATCGAGATGGACTGGCTCCTTTCCATGCTGTCCTGGCCGGTCGAGTGGTCGGCCCTTCACGGAATCGCGGAGGTGCGCACGCCCATCCTCAAAATCTCCACCGCCACCGATGCCACCGCCGAACGGTATGAGGTTCGGCGGCAAGGGGATGGCTATCCCGAGGAAGGAGCGCGCGGACTACACTTTCCCTACCGCCCTCCCGAGAAACTTCGAGTTCTGTCCTCTGTTGGCTTTCGCCGAGGTCTACAGAATCCGCTGACCGCAGTTTCCCCAAGCGAATCTAACGAGGACTGGTTTTCTCGACGTGCCGCGCTGTTTTCCCAGAACGGCTACCGCGTGCCGCCGCGTGGTATCTACCAAGCGATCCTTGAGGTGATAGACCGACCCGGATCGATTCTCGAACTCGGCTGCGGCAACGGACTCCTGTTGCGCTATCTACAGGATCATTCGAGACATCGACTTGATTGTGGTGGAATGGACCTCAATGCAGCCGCCATTCAGACCGCTCAGACCCTGGTTTTCCCGGAGCGACCCCAGTCCTTCTCGGTCGGAGATGTTCGTACGTACGAGCTACGACCCGGCCAGCACGCGCTCATTCTTACCAATCCGCTGTACGCTGACCCCGGCTACTATGAACAGCAGGGCGGACAACTCCTGCGAATCGCTGGCGAGGGACTCATCACGCAGTATGTTGAGCGTTGCCTTTCCGGACTCGCTGCTCGGGGGCGACTGATTCTGTTTTGCTACACCGAACAGCTCCGACAGCTCGCAGCATTTCGACAGACCTTCGATCGCGAGCTAGAGAAGTTCTCTCCGCACACTCTGCTCCCATCTGGCGCTGATATCACGTTCTTCCTCATCGACCGCTGAGGCAGTCCGGCTGGTCTACCTACTCGCGATCTGTCGCAGACTCAGTCCATGCTTGCGGAGTTGCATCGCTCTGACCGCGACAACCCTTTTTGTCTCGCACCGCATCAGGAGTCGCCGCCTGCCGCTCGATAACAGGGACGTTCTTCTGCGTTTCGCAACGGAATGGAGGTTGTGAGGGAAACGCCTATTCGCGCTGATTCTCCTTGACAAATGCTCCTGGTTGGTGATCGGAGCGGTGCGAGCAGCTCGCTGAGCTATGGCTGAAGTACCAAGTGATTTCTAGCGAGCGGCGCAGCCTCGGGTCGTGATACGCTGAAGCCGAGTCTTTTGATGCGTGCTCTGCGACCGCTGCTGCCCTTGATCGTCGTGCTGGTTGGCTGGCTGGTATCAGTGCCGTCGGTTCTGGCCCAAGCGCCGAAGAGGGCGAGCGGCGGTCATGGACGAGCGAAGTCGGATCCGAGCAAGGCACTTGTGGACCAGGCGCTCGCGGCGCTTGAGTCCAAAGATTTTCCGACGGCGACGGCGCTGCTGACTTCCGCTTATCGCTCGGCCCCCAGGCCTGAACTGCTGTATCAACTGGGTCGGGTGGCCATGGCTGCGGGTCGAACGCTCGAGGCCCACGATCTGCTGCGTCGTTATCTGGCCGATCCGGCTCGTGAGCCCGACGAAACGGCGACGAAACTTGCCGAGGACTTGGTGGCGGCGGGGCCTCCCGATAGCGGTAGCCTGTCGATTCAGTCGGATCCTGGGGCGCTAGTGTGGGTCGACGATCGGGTGGTGGGGAGCTTGCCGCTGCCACTGCCGGTCTTGCTTTCACCGGGTTCCCACAATGTGCTTGTGGAGTTTTCGGGAAAGAAGTTAGAGGCACCGGTACAGATTCGACTGTCGCGGCTCACCGAGGTGCGGATGAGTCGTGCGTCTGGTGCAGTGCTGATCAGCGTGCTGCCGGCGATTCTGCTTTGGTCCGAGCAAGCCGGAGTGCCCGTCGATTCAGGTCGGGCGCTCAGCGATGCGGTCGAGCAGGCCGCACGCAGCGAGCAGTACACCATGCTGTCTATCGCCAGACTGCTGCGCAAAGAGTCGGAACGATCAGCCTGTGTGCTCAAGGACGACTGTCTGCGCGAGCTGGGGAAGACGACTCAAGCGGAGTGGCTACTGAAGCTACGGCTGGTGGTGACAGGCGAGCCCAAGCGCTTGAATTGGCAGATTGGTTTGCAGCTTCTGCGTCTAGACATTGTCGAACCGGCGGCAGAGACCGAGCTGACTTGTTCGAGCTGTGATGCCGAGCAGGTCTCGGCCAAGCTGAAGGAAGCGGCGGCCAAGCTGCTTGGCGAAGGGCTGCTGCGACCGTTTGGAAGTATCAGCGTCCTTAGCGAACCGATCGGGGCCAAGGTGCAACTGGGTGTTCGGTCCGCGCAGGCGACGCCGTTTCGGTTGACCCTGTGGAAGGGTCGCTACGGGCTCCAGGTCCGTCATCCAAACTATCGAGAGCAGCAGCAGGACGTCGAGATTGACTCCGGCTCGCCAGCCGAGTTGGTCCTTCGTCTGGAGCCGTTACGTGGTGAGAGTGCCCTGCCGGGGCCTGGCCAGCCACTACCACTGTTGGTTCGGCCGCCACGCCCGAAGTGGCGACTGGCGCTAGGGGGCACGATGATCGGCCTTGGGGGGGCGCTGCTTGCGGTCGGTGGTACTGGGATTGCGTTGGATGGTCAGTGCGTAAGCCCTGTCACCGTGGAGGGGGCGGCGTGCTCGACCCTCAACAACACACGTCCCGTCGGTAGTTTCTCGTTGTTAAGTGGACTCGCTCTGATGATTTCGGGGACGGTGCTGATTGCACTGCCTGAGCGTCGACGGTAAACTCTCAGAGGACATCTCCGGGACCGACCTAGACATCGGATAAGTGGGGGGCCGTGATGCGTAGCTATCTGCTGCTCGGTTTGACATTGGCTTTGTCCTGCGATGCCTTCCGTCGGGCGAACCCCGAGTATTGCGACACCAGCACTCCCTGTTCATCGGACGCGGTGTGCAACTTGTCGTTGACCCGCTGCGTACCCAAGTCTGCACTTCCTACGAGTGGGGTGCCGATGCTCATCAGCATCTCGCCCGACACCGCCCGACCGCTCGCTCAAACGATGGTCACCTTGACCGGAACGCAGCTAAGCGACGTGCGCGGTGTGAGCATTGGTGGCATGCCTGCCTCGGTTCAATCGATCACTGCGACCCAGATCACCGCGACCTTGCCGTCTCTGCCCGGTGCTTGTGGGCGACTGCCGGTGAGTCTTCAAACGTTGGATGGCCAAGTCCACACCTCGGCGGTGACGATGCGCATTCAGCCGACCAACCTGGCGTTCACCTCGGTGCCTGGTCAGCCGTCACTGGCTGGTTCGATCATGGCTGCTGCGCCGCTTGATGGTGATGACTTAAGCGAACTGGTGGTCGGGACCAGCGGGCTAAATAGCCTAACCGTTTTGCAAGGTGCCAAAAATGGTGTGTTTGTCACGAAGGCTGCGGTGACGGTTGGCTATCCACCCAAACAGATAGTATTTGCAGATATCGATCAAGACGGACGATCCGAAATATTGACCGGAGACGGTATTAAGAGCATTGATAGATTTTTTGTTAATGCATCTCTCGGGCTAATGGCCAGTGTTGGTGCGCAAATTACTCATGGTTCATTTGCAATTGGACGTTTTGATGGTGATGTGTTTTTTGATATGGCCTATGTATCGATGGTTGATTCTGTGATCAATGTAGCAATACCAAGCGGTGCTAATCTGTTAGAAACGATTCAATCTAGCATCATGAAGGTTGCAACCGGAAAGACGCCACAAAGCATTCTTATGAGTGATTTGAATTTAGATAATAAAAACGATGTTGCCTGCATTACGGATATGAATACTGTTTCGATCCATTTGAATAATGGAACCGCCGCGTTGCCTGCCAACAACATCGCTGTATGTACAAATCCAGATCGACTGTTCACAGGCGATATTGACGGTAATGGAAGCCCAGATTTGGTCGTCACGTGTGGCACTGATACTCCAAATTCCGAGCTTTCGGTCATCTTCGGTAGTGTCGGTGGTTCCTTTAGTGCTTCAAAAGCAGTCAAGATCGCTCCCAATCTTCACTCCTTTGTAGTTGCCGATCTAAACTGCGATGGAAAATCAGAAATCATTTCAAATTCAGCCGGACAAGCCGGGCTGACCGTGACCTCGGATATATCCATGGCGGGTTTGGCAACCAGTAAGTTAGTAGCGTTGCCGATTGCTGACCAGATTGGAGACATTGCGATCGGAAAGTTCAACGATGACACTGCTCCAGATATTGGAGTTGTGTTTAGTGGGAGTGCGGGTGGATTTGTTGTTATGAAGAATGTCTCTGATTGATCAGTTGACCGATTAGCGGCACTTGCCAACCCGAACCACTTCACGGGCTTTGACTTCAATCTGCTCGAACTTGCTATCTACTTTGATACTAGCCGGGCCCGGTCGCAGCCAGTGGATTTCTTCCTGACAGCCACGCTTGGTGTTCTTCGGAACAATTACCTGACCTAGTCGTGGGGCCAGCCGAGCCACTGCCGCCTGCGTACCACTTTTGATGTCGGCCTTGCCGCGCACCTTGTCGGAAATCGCGAGCACTTCTTGGTATTCATCCATCGCTTCGGGCCACTCTTTCGCCTTTTCGTGGATCTCCCCAAGGTGATAGCGAAGCTCAAAGCTGAGCTGAGCACACTGGGCGGCCTTTTCGTGC
>CALLYL010000857.1 GCA_937859535.1 uncultured Myxococcales bacterium | reverse complement strand
AACGGGGCGATTGAGGGCGGGTGCGAAGACGGGCTGCGCGAACTGGAACGTCGCCGGATGACCGAGGCATTGGCAGCAAGTGGCGGAGTGCAGGTCCGCGCGGCAGAGTTGATCTCGATGCCGGTTCGCACTTTTACCACCAAGATGAAACAGTACAAGCTCGCCTCCAAAGAGACGCCGTGAACCAGTGAATGACCCAGGTTCCTTTTGCTCCGCCACAGCGCTTTGATGAGTATCGGCTGCTTCGCACACTGGGCGAGGGTGCTATGGGTCAGGTCGTCCTCTGCATGGACACCTCTTTGCATCGGAGAGTCGCGGTCAAGTTCCTCAAGGGAGTAGAGCTTGATCCATCGCTGCAGGAGCGCTTCTGGGTCGAGGCCCGCGCGATCGCGCGACTCTCTCACCCCAACATTGTTACCATCTACCGAGTCGGTCAGCATCGCGGCACACCGTACTTTGTCTCTGAGTATGTCGATGGACAGAGTCTTGACCGGGTTCCGCTCCCACTGCCTTGGCAGAAGGTCCTTCCCATCGCGTTAGGAATCACCCGTGGTCTCGATGCCGCGCATCGCAGCGGCGTGCTGCATCGCGACATCAAGCCTGCCAACATCATCATCTCTTCGCGTGGAGACGTGAAGCTCCTCGACTTCGGTTTGGCCAAAGTCATCGACAACCTTGCTGCCAGTGGGATGTCTGGAGTTGGCTTTGCCGCGCTTGTGGACTCGAGCACGCGCAAACTTGCACCGGTAGGGACCGTCAGCGAGACACTCCCTCCCGCGAAGGATAGCTCGCAGCGTGGCGCGGCTGGTGAGATCCGCTCTCTGTCCGCAGATGGACCCCCAAACACAGTGCTGCTGACGGAAGCGGGCATGATGATGGGCACTCCGCTGTACATGTCTCCGGAAGCATGGCGTGGCGAAGCAGCGACTCCTCGCGGTGACGTCTACTCGCTGGGGGTCGTGCTCTATGAACTGCTCTGCGGACACCCTCCGCATCAAGCACCGACCTGCGATGCGCTTCAAGAATTGGTCTTGTCGAGTCCTGCCCCAAGCATTGCAAGCCTACTTCCAGCTCTCCCAACCGAGTTCGCAACGATTGTCGATCGTTGCCTACAGGCCGCAGCGAAGGATCGCTTTGTGAATGGTACGGAAGTTCTCGGCGCGCTGGAGGCTCTTGGTGCACACGCCATTCAGTCCGCTGCTGAGAGCAAGCGTCGTAGCGTCCTACTGGTTGGTGCGGCGGTGACTGTCGTTGGCGTCGCTGCCTCGACGGTCTACTTCGTCCATGAACGGCAGACGCGGCAAGATCGCTGGCCCACTGGGACGGTACAGATTTCATCCGGCACCTTCACGTTGGGCAGTACGAGTGATGAGCAGGAATCGGCGCTTGGTTGGTGCAAACAGGTCGCTGGCAACGACTGCGGGCAGGAAGAGCAGTCCCAGTTCGCACGCGAGCAGTCTCTGCATCGAGTCATCATGTCTCCTTTCCGAATCGATCGGACCGAGGTCACGAACTCCACGTTCGTCGATTGGCTGAACAAGCAGTCGGACCTCTCGCTGACAGAGAATCGCTATCTGTACCAAGGGACGGTACTGCTAGCAGACTTGTATCCCACCTATCAGCCCTCAAACGGATTTGTCTACAATCGCCGCACCGGACGATATGAGGTTCCCAAAGGCAGCGAACGATACCCAGTGACTCGCGTAACTTGGGAAGCCGCGCAGCGCTACTGCCAGTCGCATGGAATGCGCCTTCCTACAGAGGCAGAGTGGGAGTTTGCGGCGCGCGGTATCGAAGGCCGACCCTTTCCATGGGGCTTTGAGTCTCCGCAGTGTGAGCACGTCAACGTGGCGCGTTTCCAAGGACAGAGCTGCTCGGCCATGAAGGGAAACACCGTACCGGTCGCCTCAGCGACTCAAGATGTGACCCCGGATGGGGTGTACGATCTCGCTGGCAACGTTGCGGAGTGGGTCATGGATGCCTTTCTCGACACGTACCCTGACTGTCCTGAGCCATGTCGAGATCCGCAAGTTGTGCCGGATATCCTCCCAAGCCAGCGCAGACAGCGGGCGGTTCGAGGGGGCAGCTGGAACTGGTCCGTGTGGTCGACTCGTTCAGCATCACGCAGCCGCTGGTGGGCAGACGAAGCGGTGCAGAACATTGGATTCCGGTGTGTGGCGTCCGTAAAATAGCCGGGTCAGTTCAATCGACACGACCGGCGGAGTGCACACCTGTGGGAGGATATGATGAATCGGCGCTCACTCTTATATGCGTTCTTTCTGGCATCCTGTGCAGGGGCCCAATCTCGCGTGGGTGGGACAGGAGCGGGACAGACTGGTATCGTCAAAGTACAGGTTCTGCGCCAAACGGACCAAGGACCGTCCGCCGTTACTAACGGGGCAACGCTTCACAGTGGTGATCGACTCAGGCTGATAGTCGAAGTGCCGCTGCCGGCCTTTCTCTACGTGGTGCAGCAGAACGCGAACAATGCACTGGTGATGCTGCTTCCTGCCCCCGGTGCTGCACCGGTTTCGATCCAGCCGGGAAGCCCAACCCGGCTCCCGACCGAGGCCCAGTGGTTTGTACTCGATGAAGAGGTTGGTGAGGAGACTCTGTATCTCATCGCTACAACCCGCCCTCTCGATTCTGCGAACGTGATCCAGCTTCTGACCAGCGGAGACTTCACCCGAGACCGCGATCCGCCGCCTCTGGTGCCCGATAAGAAGCGTGGCATCACCCGTTCTGCGACATCCGACAGCACTCCTCTGAACGAAAACTTGTCCAAGGACGGCATCGCGGTCGTTCGTTTTCGCTATCTTCACGAATAGCGACATCGCTGTACAGACTTGCCGTGCTGGCAATAACAGCCGGCTGTTCTCGCGGAACGCCACGCTGCTACGGCCAGACAGAGCTCTTCCTCTCCGATACCGACTCCTATTGCTGGATATTTCTCCGGCGATGGCGAGCAATGGATCGGAGTGTTTCTCGGATTGGCCCATCGCTTGCTTTAGGAATCGTTCGTAAGGGCAGCCGAGGGGCCGAGTATCTGGTCCTGCGTCATGGTGACGGGCCTGCCCATGGATGAGACCCGTGAACAATTACCAGATGGCTAGGAGAACGCTCATGCGTAGCAAATTTCGACTTGGCACCGCTCTTCTGTTCATGACCACTTGCGGAAGTCCTCTGTTCATGACGGCGTGTGGGAATCCTGGCAGTCCTGCCCCAGTAAGTCCGATTCAGACCCAGAAGATTCCCCTGACCTGCTCGGCATCTACGACGGCCAGCGCCGTTCCGTACAGTCTCAGCAATAACAACAACACCTTGCTATTTGGAACCAGCTCGATGACGCGGATTTCCAGCGGCGCGGCTGGACTCCCAGTCTACGGAACTTGGCTGGCAGTCGACCAGAGCAGTGGAGGTTTTCACGTCAAGGGAACCATTCAGATTACGGCGAGCTCGCTGACCATTTCAGCAGACTGCGACTATTCCGATGGGCGCAAGACTAGCGCTGTCGCCACCTCTGCAGCCACGATTACCAACACCGATATCCTGATCTTAGAGACCAAGAAGGTCGCGATTCCGTTCCTTCACGAGGACACAACGGAGGAGGGCGAGGCGCAGTAGCGCGAAAAGGGCGCCGGAGGGTCAAGCTCTCCACTACTGGCGGGACCTCTGCTTCCCTGTGAGCCGGCACTTGATCGGCCCATAGGAAACTCTGTCGACATCGATCTGTTCCGCAGGGGTCGGCAGAATCAGCCGGCATGGTCTGCCAGCCGGTCTCAGGTCCTGCCAATGAAACTCCGTGAGCGGGCAGCCGACTCTCGCTTTGAGCGTCCCAAACGCATCGATGTAGCGGTCTGCTCGCTTTGTTGGCACCTCAATTGCTCGGGCTCTGTTTGGCATCACGCTGGCGTGCACAGGGGTGCGCCGCTTCAATGGCTGAGGGAGAATGAACAAGCATGTGGCCAATTAAACAATCGCTGTTTACTGCTTCGCTGGTTTTGCTGACTGTCGTTGGTAGTCGAAGTGCTTCTGCTGCAGAGCCGCAGGCAGAGAACTCAAGTCCGATCAACATCAACGCTTCATCAGCTCAGGACCCAACCAGTGCAGTTCCTACGTCTGCTCCCGTATCGACCACGCGCTTACAGGCGAGCGATGAAGAGACTCCCACAGCATCAGCACCAAGACAGACATCCGTCAAGTCTGGCCCGGTCATGCTCAACCTACGGCTCGGTGGGGCAACTGCTCTTTTTGTAGAGATCGAGGGCACCAAGGGAGTGGTCAACAAACCCTATGGAGAGGCGGCTTTCGGGGCGGAGTTTGGTTACGGAATGGGGCAAGAGCAGAATGTGTACTTGGTCCTCCCGCTGTCCGTGCACTACGTTCCGAAGACCGCTACTACTATGGTCATGGCGCAGATTGGAGTTCAGTTTGACATTCCGATTCGCTCGGTCCCAGGTCTGTATCTGTATCCACGGATCACGATTGGCTACTCCGGGGCAATCACGGGCTCAGAGAGCACCCATACCGGCGTCGTCACGCCAGAGTTTGGTATTAAGTATGTCCTCAACGGTCGCGTCAACCTCGGAATCGAACCGCTGGCCATCCCAACACTGCTGGATCCACTGCACGGCTTTGCGCTAGGAATGTATCGCGGCACAGTGAGCGTCGGAGTGAATCTTTAGGAGTGCCAAATTCGCATGGAAGAGGATTCTGATTCTGTTGCTCGGAGCGGAGCAACAGACGGTTCCTCTTAACCACCGTGGATGAAGGCGAACTTCAACACACTAGGTCGTTGCTCAAGAAGGGGCGTCGTGACCTTGGCTCCCGCGGTATCTCGGTTTGCTGCAGACTTCTCACGTACGATTCCTCGTGTTGCGGTCGTGGCAATCGGTGGCACATCCCTCGTCTTTTCATCGCTGGATTCAGATCGAGCGGTTGCTGTACGCTCACCGCCTGACAAGAACTCGGTGAGCTGCGCTTCGCTGAGAGGTTGAGTCGCAAACACCGCGACAATCGATTCCTCTCCCAGCTGATCATCGAGCGTGAAGTACTTCCCTGGAGCTGGAAACTGCCTCACTACCCCCGGCTCGATCCGGGGCGGACTCTCTCCTTTGTCCGGAACGATCAGAGCAGGAGGACGTCCGCCGCTCGCCAGCGCCAAGTACACGTAGCTGGGTCGCTCCACCCCTACGCTGACCAAAAACTGATTCCCACTTTGCAGCGTCTGTCCGGGGGCTACCGGCTGCGGCGAGCCTCCCTCCATGGTCGACACTTGGAGAAAAGCGAGCGGCCCATTTCTCGATTCCGACAGATTGCTCTTGGTACCCGCGCACCCAGCCAGCAGAACAGCGAGCAGCGCAGCGAACTTCATGGTCTTCATGCTATCCCCCGTCCATACCTTTCAGTTTCACTGTAGAGCGAACGCAGCGGAAGCCCGTGTCCTGAGGCGCTTCGTTTTCACGCCAGCGACCGCGCGCAGCCCCTCGACTCGCCGCAGATTCGAGATTCCAGCCACCACCACGGACGACTCTCTCAACCGGAGCGTTTGATGGACCCAGATTCTGGAACGGATCTTTGCAGACTGGTTCACAAGGTGTGTAGCGCGGAACAAACCGATCCATCACCCACTCCCTCATGTTACCAGCGAGATCGAAGACCCCTTCCGGTGTTCGGTCCTGACTGGCGGTCCCCACGTCGCGCGGACCAACTCCCTTGTCTGCGCACCCAAGCTGAGGAAGTCGCGAGACGATGACCCCGTTACAACTAGGCTCTTCATGCCCCCACGGAAAGCGACGACTTGTAGTACCCCGGGCCGCTAGCTCCCATTCCGCTTCAGTAGGCAAGCGCTTTCCGTGGGCAGAACAATAGCGTTGTGCGGCGATCCATGACACTTGGGAAACTGGCCGATGGTCAAAACCGCCGACACTTGAAAAGATTTTTCGTTTCGAATCGTAGGTCAATCCGAATGACGGCTGGTAGGTGGGGTACAGATTGGCGAGTAGGACTCCGTCCTGGTGAACGGTCTGTTCCTCTGAAACAAGCAGATTGCTGAGCGAGTTGAGCCAGCGTGCAAATTCACCGTTGGTGACCTCGGTGCGGTCTATCTCAAAGGGCGACACCTGGACTGTATGCACCGGCTGTTCCCGTTCGTATGCCGTCAGAGGACAGTCCTTCCCGGCCTCGCGTTGGCACCAGACGAACGCAGATTTGATCTCAATCGATGCGCTTCCCATCTCAAACTGGCCACCAGCGATCTTGGCCATCGGGCTCCGCAGCCACGATGAATCTCGCAGCCCAATCGCCCCCAGTAGCAGTACTCCGATTACACCAGCAACTCCGAGCGGCCTGCGGTACTTAGTGGGAACCAGGGCAGACAGGAAACCGGTCTGACTGCCCGTCTGACTCACCACCAGGGCCTCAAGGTCCGCGCAGAGCTGAACCGCAGACGGATACCGATCTCCGATTGACCGTCTCAGACACTTGTCCACAATCCCACAGAGCCGAGGATCTACTGCCGGCAGGATCCGCGAAAGTGGCTCGGCATCCTGTTCAGCAACCCGTACATACAGTGCTTCGATAGACTCGGCATCATGAGGAGGCCGTCCAGAAAGCAGTTCGAAGAGAAGCGCTCCGAAGGAATACACGTCCGCTGCGGCACTCGCTCTCTGGCCTTTCCAGATCTCGGGCGCCATATAGAGCGGAGTGCCCAGCATCGACCCAGTCTGCGTCATCGAGAATCCTCCCGGTGACAGCGCCGCCTTCAGAGCAATCCGTCGTATGGTGGGTGTCTTTGAGGATGCAGAGATGGAATCCGATGATGCCGGCAGGGTCGCGGCGATCTCTTCGGAGCTGCGCAAGGTCGCAGCCAGAGCAGGATCCCTGACGGCCTCGTCCACCTTGATAGGAAGGAGGGACTCCAGTGATACGGAGGTCACAGCAACTGGGTCCAGCAGCTTGGCCAGTCCAAAGTCGAGGAGCTTGATCTCGCCCTCGGTCGTCATCATGACGTTGGCAGGCTTCAGATCGCGATGCAGAACACCTCTCTTGTGCGCAGCCGCCAAACCACGGGCGATCGCGAGTCCAATCGTTACAGCCCGACCAGCCTCCAGCGGCATGTGGAGTCGATCGAGACTCTGTCCCTCGACAAACTCAGAGACCAAGTACGGCATTCCGTCCATCTCGCCCAGGCGGAACACCGTCACTACATTTGGATGCGAGAGCCGAGCAATGGCCCGAGCTTCGATCCAAAACCGCCCCTTCACTTCCTCATCGCGTGCGGCGTGTCGCAGGAACTTGACTGCGACCAGTCGCTCCAGCTTCAGATCGCGACAGAGAAATACTTGTCCCATAGCGCCTTCGCCGAGCTTGCGAACGATCTCAAACTCATCGAAGGTGCCGCTGGGAACGAAGCGTTCAGAGGCAGTAGACACCGCCTACAAAGTATCCGACTCACACCTCTGTGACAATGGCTTCGGCGGCAGATGGTTCAATAAGACTGCCTCTACTCTGCGACTGAGTGTGCTGATATCCTTCAAATAACCACCTTGTCGATTTCTGACAGGTGAAGCCGAGCGCACTCGTATCCAACGAATTGTCGTCTGAAGAACTGAGCTGCATACAGTCCTCGCACTTTTCTCTATAGTGGAGTGTTCGAAGATACCGATGGAGTCTAGTGATGCCGTCTTTGCGCTTGGGGGTGGGACTTGCAAGATGTTCCGCAGCCGTTTGGTGCTTCAGTGTACTGCTGTTATTGGCATGGCTTCCACGGGTTGCTTCGGCGCGCAAGCCACGCAACAAAGGCACCGTCGAGAGACAGGACAACACTGAAGCGACTGGTTCTGGCACGGGCTCGCGCTCAGCTGGCCCAAGTGAGTCCCCAGCGGATCCTTCACCATCCAACGCAGCCCCGTCATCACAGTCAGCAGCCGTAGTCCGGATCATCTCGCCGAATGATGGCGCACTTGTTTCGACCGAATCGGTGACCGTCCAAATCGCTGCGAAGGTGAGCACGGGAGCGACCATCAAGCGGGTCGTTGCGGTCCTCGATGAGCAGATCGTGGCGCAGGAGTCCCGCGAGCGAAATGGCGAGCGCGGGATCATGATCGCAGCACCGCCGACTCTTCCCGGAGAGGTACTGTATCGGCTGTCTGTCTCCATCCCGCAAGGAACGACGCGGTTGTCCTTTCGAGCCGAGACCGATCGAGGGGATTCGCCGGCAGTGTCGCTCCAGGTTCGTCGAGAGAACCGTTCCAGCGATGGCTTTGTGGTGAAGCCACGGCTCTATGTGTTGTCCGTAGGAATTTCCGCGTATGACAAGAAGGCGATGAGCTTGGTGTATCCGTCGAAAGACGCCTCGGATCTCGCCGAAGTTCTGCAGAAACAAGAAGGCAAACTATACCGCGAGGTAAATACCCGGCTGCTCGTAAATGAGAAAGCTACGAAGGCAGCGATCCTCGACGGACTTGACTGGCTACAGAGACAGACCACGGCTCATGATGTGGCGATGGTTTTCTTCGCGGGCCATGGGATCAATGATCCAAGTACTGGTCGATACTACTTTCTCCCGCACGATGCTGACCCCGACGCAATCAAGCGCACCATGCTCGCACAGGAGGAAGTTCAGAGTACCCTGCGCAGCATTGCCGGCAAGGTCCTCTTGTTCCTAGATACCTGTCATTCCGGAAATGTGATGGGACAGTGGAATCTGCGCGGTGATGCAGATCTCGATACCTTCATCCGCGAGATCAATACCGCTGACAGTGGTGTGGTGGTGTTTGCGGCTTCGACGGGGAGACAGAGTTCTAAGGAATCCTCTCAGTGGCAAAATGGTGCGTTCACCAGAGCGCTCGTGGAAGGACTGCTGGGGGCTGCCGCGTACATCAAAGGGCGCCCGGTCACAGTCAACATGCTCGACCTCTTCCTAAGTGAGCGAGTGAAGGCGCTGACCCAGGGGACACAGTCACCTACGACGGCAAAGCCAAGCAATCTACAGGATTTTCCCATCGCCTTTTCCGATCAGGACTCGCCACTCGCAGTCTCTGGTGCGGCCTTGCAGGTCATGCCGTCCTTGATCAAGCCACCAACCCCAGTCTACAAGCGATGGTGGCTCTGGACCTTGGTCGGGATCGGTGTTGCCGGTGCGGTGTCTGCTGGCGTGGTGGCGGGAACGTGGCAGGCAGTTCCCAACAACCTGGAACGCATTCCGTTAACCCGCTAGGGAAGGCGTAGAGGACTCCAATGGTGAGACGTTCACTTGTGCCGATGCTGGTCTTTGCTGCCGCTTGCAGTCCCAACGTCATCGTTGAGCTCACGGGTCTGCCCGCAGAGGTGACTGCACTTCGGATTGATGCTTCCCTCGACGGGAGTCCATTTCCTACGATTGAGAAGCCGCGACTAGACCGTTTTGTCCTCGAACTCCCTAGCGGAACAAACGGGGCGCTGGAGGTAAACGTCTCTGGTATCGGTCTCAATGGCTGCACGATCTCCAAGGGAGTGGCCCGAGCCGATGCAGTACGCAGCGCTCAGTACTATGCAACCAACCTCACCGTTGCGAATCAGGCGATTCCTCCTTCCTACTGCCGCTGCGGACAGTCTTCCTTTCGGTTTCAGAAAATCAGCAACGCCGCCACCCAGCTCGATCCTGGGCAGGTCTACCGAGGAGTCTGGGGAACCAGCGCGCAAGCGGTCACATTCTTTGGAACTGGAGGTTCCCTGCTTCAATACGGTGGCGCCAATAACTGGAACTTCCTCGCTGGAGTCCCTGGAAGCAACATATTCCTCGACGGTCATGGTGACGCGGCTGGCAATCTGTGGGGAGCAGATTCCAGCGCAAGCCTGTACCACTTCGATGGCAAGAGTTGGCGCAGCGAACGGACGAGTGCCGGTGCCAACTCCGTCTGGGCCGGTGCGCCCAACAACGTCTGGACCGGCGGCGATAAGTGTCAAGTCCAGCGTTTCGATGGTCAGGTCTGGAAGTCCATTCCGACCCCGGCGACCTGTATTGGACCAAACCGAAGCATCAGCCGCGTCTGGGGCATTGGCGACACCGTCTGGGCTTTCGGAGACAAGAACAGCAGCAATGGTTTCGTTCTGATCTGCACGACGTCTGGATGCAGCGAGCAGACACTCTCTACAAATGTCACCTTGAGCTCCGCGTGGGGAGACTCACTGAATAACTTCTGGGCCGTCAGTTCGATGGGAACGATCTTCAAGCTCAACCCGACAACGCAGCTCTGGCAGTCGGTACAGAAGCCCCCTTCCGCGGGTCTACTGGATGTCTGGGGCAGTGGTCCAGAGGATGTCTGGGCTGTAGGAATAAATGGCACCATCCTTCACTTCGATGGCAGCGCCTGGGCTGTCCATGGGCAGTCGGGCAGCTTTGGGAATGCCATCATGGAGTCGATCTGGGGGTACGGCTGCGAGCTGTTTGCCGGCGGCGCGAGTAGCACCGTGTTGCGGTACACGACGCCTTGAAAATGCGAATCCTTTGAGAGAAATTCGGATCCCGATTCGCTCATTGAAAGT